>JAHEMV010000079.1 GCA_024643455.1 Cytophagales bacterium | reverse complement strand
GAGCTCTTTTAACATCATATCCAAAAAGCGTTCCATAAGACTGTCCTGGGATGTTTACCACCTTCATACTCCAATAGCTTCCCAATTCATACTGCTCAATACCTTCAGCAAGGGAAACAATCTCGTTGGTGTTTTTTGCCCAGTTAACATTGATATCCCATTCAAATCCACTGGATGTGGTTAATACATTTGCACCAAGCATTACTTCAAATCCTTTGTTGGTGATTTCACCAGCATTGATGGTTTTTGACGTAAAACCACTGGTAGCAGAAATAGGAATATTAATAATCTGATCTGTAGACTTACTGTCATAATACGTGAAATCCAATTTGATACGATCATTGACAAACCTAAAATCAGCACCTACTTCAATAGAAGTAGTGAATTCTGGATTTAATGCAGCATTAGGCAAGTTATTTGGCACAAATTGATTTAGTAATTTTGTGCTTGCATTCCAACCATCACCGAAACTAAGTGTTGGCAATAAACCATATGGAGATGTATCACTACCTACTTTAGCCCATCCTCCTCTTATTTTGAAGAAACTCAAGGTATTGGATTGCATTTTAAATAAGTCTGTAATTACAGCACTCAATGTTGCAGATGGGTAGAAATACGAGTTGTTTCCAGCAGGTAAAGTACTTGACCAGTCATTTCTTCCTGTAAAGTCAAGGAATATGGACCCGTTCCAGCCAATTGATCCTGAGAAATATAAACTTTGAATTTCTTTTTGAGTAATTTGATTTGAAGTAGCCAAAGGCACTTTGGAGTTCGAAACATTATATACTCCAGGTACTGCAAGTTCGTTAGCCGCACCAGAGATGTATCGATAATTTTGTGTCATCAAGTTACCTCCAGCATTTAAATTCACATCAAATGCGTCAGCAAATCGCTTATTAAACATTAAAAGAAAATCACTGTTCATCTCTTTGAATGTTCTTGTTGATTCAAAGTACGAACCTTGTGGATTGTCCATATCACCTACAGCAACACGTTCTGTGTTATTACTTGTATAGTAGTCACCACCTGATCTCACGTGTAACTTTAGATAATCAGTAAATGCATATTCAATTTTAATGTTACCCATAAGTCTATCACGATCCATACCATTCAGGTTTTCATATAACGTGAAATACGGATTGTTGTGATAGTTATAGTTCCAGTTATATTTTGAACCGTCCGCATTGGTATAGTTTTTCAAGCCTGGTATATCTGTCTGGCGACCTGACCATATGAATTGTTGCATAACGTTTTGTGCTGAGTATCCATAACCTGGTAAATTGTCAGCAGTAACGTTGGTATAGTTCATAGAAGAAGTCAGATTCAATTTTTTAGTTGGAGAAATACCTCCGGCTAAATTCAATGAATTTTTTAACTGACCTGTATTTGGCACCATCCCTTTTTGATCAAGGAAAGTATATGAAGCTCTAAAATTTGACTTTTCATCACCACCGGTCAAGGCAATATTGGTAGTAGAGGTAATACCAGTTTCGAAAAAGTCTTTTACGTTATTTGGGCTTGAAACCCAAGGTGTAGCCTGACGAACGCCACTACCATCAACAGGAGAATTATATTGAGGAATCATTAATCCCGCATCTAGTTTTGGTCCCCAGCTTTCATCAAAACCATCATTGGTTCCTCCACCTGCTCCATCAACAAAAGAAAAAGCTCCTTGTGAACCTTGTCCCCATTCATTTTGATAATCAGGTATTTTCAATGGATTTTCAAAAGTAGTAGTATTGCTAATGCTTATACCCAATCCTTTTTTACCTTTACCAGATTTGGAGGTGATCAAAATCACACCGTTTGAAGCTCTTGAGCCATAAAGCGCAGCAGCGTTTGGTCCTTTAAGAACCGATATGCTTTCGATGTCTTCAGGGTTGATATCCGCTGCACCGTTTCCTCGGTTTACGCCTTCATTTCCAGTTCCACCAAAATTGCTGTTGCTAATTGGAATACCATCAACAATAAATAGAGGTTGGTTGTTTCCGCCTAATGAGGAAGCACCCCTTAGAATGATTCTCGATGAAGCTCCAACTGCACCCGAAGATGAAGTAATCTGAGCACCAGCAACTTTACCTTGAAGAGCGTTTACCAGGTTTGGCTCACGTGCCTGGGCAATTTCAGCACCGTCAACCGACTGCAATGCATAACCAAGCGATTTCTCTTCTCGAGTAACACCAATAGCAGTAACAACGATTTCAGATAATTGCTTGATATCCGCTGTCATCACCATATTAATGATAGACTGGTCTCCTACCTGTACTTCTTCGGTTGCAAGACCAATAAATGAAAACACCAAAATGCCTCCATCATCTGGAACACCAATTTGGTATTTACCGTCGATATCGGTAACTGTACCTGCTGACGTTCCCTTAACAATTACGTTCACTCCAGGAACGGGAGTGCCGTCATCTTCACCAGTGACTGTTCCCGTCACCGTCTTTTGCGCCATAATATACCCCGAAAAGGCAAACATGGACAACATACTTAACAGTAGAATCCTCTTCATATTAAAATAGTTAAAGGTTAGAAAATACGCTCAAAAAATAATCTTGAGAAACACAAAAATATAAATTTGAGAATTACAAATGTAAATGGAAAAAAAATTAATTGAAACAGAATTGCACTTTTTTATAGAAAAGTTAATTTATATACCGTATAATTTAAAATTAACAATAGATTATACTTATTGATGCATATCATTAAGAATCTTATATTTTTATCCATTATTGACAAAGTAAATCTTAAATTATTACACTATTTATAATAAGAATAAATAAGAGTGGTCCAAAAACATGACAAATATCATGTTTATAAATATAACTATTCCTAGATGTTATCCTAAATTGTTAAATCCATAATAAATTATATTATTCTTGGATCAAAAATTCAATCCGCCGGTTAATTTGCCTGCTTTCTTCATCTTCATTTTTCACAAGTGGTTTTGATTCACCATACCCAACATATGTTAAATAATCAGGGTTAATGTCTTGATTTATCAAATAATCATAAACTGCCTTCGCTCTTTTCTCAGAAAGAATCATATTGTATTGTTCTGTACCCTGATCGTCCGTATGACCAGCAATTGTGATTTTGGTATCGGGATTATTGCTTAAAAACCGTATTATTTGACTCAGTTCAGTCTTGGAATCTTCAGTGAGATTGGCACTATTAAATTCAAAAAAGATATTGTTCAACCGGGCTGAGTTTCCTTTTTTTATTGGTTTTAGGTATATATCTTTTACAATTGAATTGGTAATCTTATCATCGATTTCAAATAATTGACTTTCAAATAGATATCCCTGACGCTCTACATATAAAGCAATTTTGATACCTTCGTTTAGGATCGAAAAATATTCACCGGTTACCGGATCGGATGTAAATAGCGAGATTTGCTCATCATTCTCCAGGTTGTATAGTTCAATGTTCGCATCCAAGGGTTCCTTGGTTTCATCGTCATAAACAATCCCTGTGATGTAAATACTATTTTGATCCAATATACTTCCCTTTGGGAATTCAAATCCATAAAGCACGCTTCTCCCATTAGCTTCAAATGAATAATATCCATTTTTTCCATTGGTTGAAACAAATAAGGACACCTGATCTTCAAAGGTGTTGATTGGATATCCAAGATTTTTTGGCTCGGTCCAGATTGTATTCTTCTTTTCACTTTTATACAAATCAAAGCCGCCAAACCCAGGATAGCCCTTAGAAGCAAAAAACAGTGAAGTCCCATTGACATGAATAAAAGGAGATACTTCATCTTCCCTGGTATTTATTCCAGCGCCGAGATTTATTGCCTCCAGCCAACGTCCTGAATTATCTTTTTGTGACATCCAGATGTCCCGTTTGCCAAAGCCTGCACCTCGATCAGAAACAAAGTAAAGCGTACGGCCATCTGCTGAAAGGGCCGGTTGAGAATCCCAAGAGCGAGAATTAACAGCTGTTCCAAGGTTTTGTGGCTCACTCCAATCATCACCTGTTTTAGTAGTGATGTACAGATCACAGCCCCCAACACTTTTTCTTCCTTCACAATTTGTAAAAATCAAGGTGCGCCCATCAGCAGAGATGGTGCAAGTTCCTTCGTTGAACTGCGAATTAATATTTGGAGAAATAGAACGCGGCCCCTCCCAATTCCCTTCAGCATCTTTCTCGCTGATCATTATATTTTCATCATCATGAAATGAAACACCTTCCCTGCTTGTATAAATGATCGTTTTCTCGTCTGCAGTAAGTACCGGAAAATACTGTAATGGAAAAGCGTTTAAAATCTGAGGAAGAGGTGAGGGATGGATCTCCAATGGTTTTTTAATCCCTTCCATGGCAAATTCATTGTTTTTATTAAGTTCGTTTACGTCAAACCGCATTCGCTCATTGTCAATACCCATGCTTTCCAGTTTTGCCAGCGCAGCATTTGATTTCATATACTCTCCTTGATTGAAGTACAATTTCCCCAATGAATAATATATATTTTTGTATTTGGTAGTGTTTGGTACAATTCGAATTACCTGCTCCAGATGATATTGTTGGGCATTTGTATTTCTAAGCAATTCGAAGGAAAACGCAAGCTTTAGATGTGCTTCAATAAAATTATTATCCTTTTCCACAGCTTCATTCAACTTGTCGATTGCTTCAGGAAACTGTCGTTGGCGCAACAATAATTCCGCATCTTCATATAGCTTAATCGCTTTTTTTGAATCTGTTGAATAATTATTTTGACCAAAAATCGGACTTGAAAAATAAAGAAATATGCCTATTAACAAAATTGACCTCATATTGATATTTTTTATAAATATGAATCATGAAATATGAAATATGAAATAAAAACGGAAGGTTTTACTACATTCTATGAATATGATTGCGCATAAAATAGTAAAAATGAAATGTTGAAATGGAAAAGAGGTGGTGAAGTTTAATTATTTTTTCCCCCGCCGAAGCTAGCGAATATGAGCCATTGACTCATTATGGAATATTCATGAACTTATGAACCTGCAGCGATATTTCCCAATGTGGGTTATTTTTAACGTACGATATGATTTGCGGTAGCATCTGCTGTGACTTTGACCATTCGGGCTGCAAGTAAAGCTTACAACCCCATTTTACCTTACTGGCCATTTTTTCAGCCCAGGAAAAATCATTTTTATTATAGATAATCACTTTCAATTCATCGGCAACTTCAAAAGCCTCTGCCAGTGGTTTCTTAAATTTTTTGGGGGAAAGACATATCCAATCCCATGATCCGGAAATCGTATGCGCACCTGAAGTTTCTACATGCGTCTGAAAGCCATTCTTTTTCAACAGTTTTGTCAATCCTTCTAAATTATACATAAATGGCTCCCCTCCTGTAATTACCGAAATTCTGGATTTCGATTCATTAGCACGGGTAACAATTTTTATAATTTCTAAAGAAGGATGCGCTTCTGCATCCCAGGATTCCTTTACATCACACCAGGAGCACCCAACATCACAACCTGCCAGTCGAATAAAATACGCCGCTTTGCCCGAATGGAATCCCTCTCCCTGAATGGTATAAAAGCTTTCCATTAATGGTAATTTACCATCCTGAGTCTTTACCGCATTTTGGCTCATATTTTCAGTTTTTTTAAGCTGTAAATAAAGAAAATGCTTACTTATAAATTGATTTTTCTGCAGCCAGCAATGTATTCATTAATAAAGATGCCCTTGTCATTGGTCCAACCCCTCCTGGAACTGGAGTAATAAAACTGCATTTTGGAGCCACTTCATCAAATTTCACATCCCCCCTTAAGGAAAAACCGCTTTTCTTTGACGAATCTTCAACACGCGTAATCCCGACATCGATAACCACGGCACCTTCTCTAACCATGTCTCCGGTCAGAAACTCAGGAATCCCCAGTGCTGCGATAATGATATCTGCTTGCAAAGTCATTGCCTTGATGTCCTTGGTGCGGCTATGACACAATGTAACAGTGCAATTACCCGGATAGGCTTTTCTGGAAAGTAGGATGCTCATGGGTGAACCCACAATATCACTGCGGCCAATCACAACGCAATGTTTCCCTGAAGTTTCGATTTTATATCGTTCGATTAATTGCATGATGCCGAAAGGAGTTGCAGAAATATAGGAGGGTAAACTTTTTGCCATTCTTCCTACATTTACTGGGTGGAATCCATCCACATCCTTTTCTGGCTTGATCATATCTGTAACCTTCTGAACAGAAATATGATCCGGAATAGGTAATTGTACTATAAGTCCATCAATATCAGGATCGTTGTTTATTGCTTCTACCTCTTTTAATAATTCCGCCTCGGTAACAGAATTATCAAATCGCTTCAATGTAGAAGTAAATCCGACTTGCTCACAATCTTTTACCTTATTGCTCACATAGGTCTCACTCGCACCATCATTTCCAACTAAAATCGCTGCTAAATGAGGTATTTTACCGCCTTTTGATTTTATAATTTTTACCTTTTCGGCTATTTCAATCCGAATATCAGAAGATGTCTTTTTCCCATCAAGTAATGTTGCCATTCTATTTGTTTTTAGTATTTAGCAGTTAGACGTTGTTTGTTTCTTTAATAATTATCTCTATAGTCACAATGTAGAACCGCATCAATCCAGTTTTAATACAGCCATAAATGCTTCCTGAGGAATTTCTACGTTTCCTACACTTCGCATTCGTTTTTTACCTTTTTTCTGTTTTTCCAGCAGCTTTCTTTTTCTCGTGATATCACCGCCATAGCATTTGGCCAAAACGTTTTTTCGCATGGCTTTTACTGACTCTCTTGCAATAATTTTTTGACCTATCGATGCCTGTATGGCTATTTCAAACATTTGCCTTGGAATCAATCCGCGGAGTTTTTCACATAGACGCTTTCCCCAGTCATAAGCTTTATCTCTGTGGACAATGGCTGACAATGCATCCACTTTATCCCCATTGAGCATAATATCCAGTTTTACCATATATGACTGCTGATATCCGATTAATTCATAATCAAGCGAAGCATAGCCACGGGATATGGTTTTTAGTTTATCGAAAAAGTCAAATACAATTTCTGCAAGGGGAAGCTGAAATGTCAATTCGACCCGGTCACTTGTTAAATAAACCTGGTTTTTAATTATACCACGCTTATCAATACACAATGCGATGATAGGTCCTATATATGCCGCTTTAGAAATTATTTGAGCTCGGATATATGGTTCCTCAATATGCGAAATGGTGTTTGGCTCAGGCATTTCTGAAGGTGCATTTACTTCAGAATAGGTTCCGTCCGTTTTCACTGCGCGAAACTGTACCGAAGGCACGGTCGTGATCACTGTCATATCAAATTCACGCTCCAGTCGCTCCTGTACGATCTCCATGTGCAGCATACCGAGAAACCCACATCTAAAGCCAAAACCCAGGGCCATGGAAGTCTCTGGTTCCCAAACCAGTGACGCATCATTGAGCTGGAGTTTTTCCATAGAAGACCGCAACTCTTCATATTCACTGGTCTCCACAGGATAAATACCTGCAAAAACCATCGGCTTCACATTTTCAAATCCTTTAATGCTTTTCTGGCATGGACGACTAACATGTGTAATAGTATCACCTACTTTGACCTCTTTGGCTACTTTAATTCCCGATATCAGGTATCCAACATTTCCTGTACTTATTTTCTTTTGCGGCGACTGAGCTAATTTTAAAATCCCAACTTCATCGGCATCGTATATTTTGCCGGTATTCATGAATTTAACCTTGTCTCCCTGCTTTAATTCTCCATTGAAAACACGGAAAATTACTTCTATTCCCCTATAGGAATTGAAAACTGAATCAAAGATCATAGCTTGCAGGGGCTCGTTTGGATCCCCTTTGGGTGCTGGAATTCGATTAACTATTGCATCCAGAATATCGATAATGCCTATCCCTTCTTTTGCTGAGGCATAAATCACATCATCTCCATCCACACCTAACAGTTCGACAATCTGATCTTTAACTTCTTCAGGTTGAGCACCGGGAAGGTCAATTTTATTGATAACTGGAATAATTTCCAGATCATGCTCCAACGCTAAATATAGGTTTGAAATGGTTTGAGCTTCAATCCCCTGGGAGGCATCAACGATGAGTAACGCACCCTCGCATGCCGCTATCGACCTTGAAACTTCATAGGAAAAATCGACATGCCCTGGAGTATCGATCAGGTTTAATATAAAATCCTCTCCATTGTATTTATAATTCATCTGAATTGCATGACTTTTAATGGTAATCCCGCGCTCGCGCTCCAGGTCCATGTTATCAAGCAGTTGCTCTTGCATCTCCCTGCCAGTCACAGTTCCTGTCGATTCCAAAAGTCTATCGGCCAGGGTACTTTTACCGTGGTCGATGTGTGCAATTATGCAGAAATTTCTTATTTTTTCCATACCCACAAAACGAAATGCAAAAGTAGGTATTTAATATAAAAAATTAATCCTCCTGATAGTTTAAATTATCCGTCATTAAAATCTCGATACTCGGTTGAAATTTATACAATAACGAATAAGCTACTTACTTCCATCCTTTTTATAGGTATTGTCCTGGCTTGGACTTACCGAATCTACGTGCAGAATAAAAACAAAAAACCAATTAGCGACTTGCCTGCTTAAAATAAAATGATACTGAAAAGTAACAGTCCTTTCAACGAGTAGAGTGATAAAAAGGAATAGATATTCTTTAAATCACAGGTTTAAGACGGAAAGTTTTTACATAGTATTTCCCGTCTCTTTGTACCGTAAGCGTTATCTTCTTTCCTGCTCTTTGATTGAGATTGGAATATATTTTGGTTAACGTGAGATTCTTATCTGAAATGCCATTCATTTGAACCACCAAATCACCATTTTGGAATCCACATTCAAAAGCTGGGGAATATTCTCTAATATGGCTAATCACAATCTGGTTTAGGTTTTTTCCCTCAGCAGAAAATTCCAATCCACTCATATTGTATTCGAAAGGATATTTCCATGACGCATTGGGTTTTATGTACATAAGCTTATCAACAAAATTAAAAATAACGGTGAACTTCCTGAGCAGCTCACCCCCAATCGAACCGTTTCGTTGATAGTCAGTGTCTGGAGAAAATGTAGATTCGTCTGGAAAAGAGGCAATAACATCAGGCAAGGCCTTTTCCCCAAACCATAAAGCGGCTATACGCCCCTGTTTTCCATTGATCTCACCGAGCAGGCCTCTTCCAAGAACAGTAGATATATTCCTTTCAGGTACGTGAATTTTCGCATTGGAATTTTCATTCAGCACGAGCGCATTACTCGCACCGGTATCTACTAAAAGCCTGGCAAGAATAGCCTCTGATGCCGATAACTGAAGATTTAACGATGCGATGGGTTTGCTTTCCACTACTTCCAAATCTATGGGGAAATAGCGCTTTTTAGCCTTAAATTGTTGCGGATCAGTGAGCTCGATTTTTTGGTTTTTATAATCAATTTTAACGATAAACCGGCTAAACAAGTCATAACCTAAGAGACCGTGGATATGTATCCCCAGATGTTTTTCTAATTGGAGAAAATCCTGATCCAATACCAAGATAGTCATACCTGCACTGCTTACACCCGGCATAGAAAGCGACACTTCCCTGGAAACGAGCGCATCAATCGTCCCAGAATTTCCTATGCCGGCCAATTCGATAGACCGTACATAAGTAATCCCCAAAGCATCAGCAAAGGCTTTATTGATGAGCACAGTAGGTCTTACTCCACTATCCACAATAAAATTTAATGGATATTTACCGTTAATTGTGACGGAAATTACAATGAGATTGTTATGCAATTCGAAAGGAATTCGTGCTCTCTTTTGATTACCATCAAAATAAAAACCAATCTGTTGTGCGTTCATGAAATTCACAAAACACAACAGTATGAAGAATGTAATAATCGTCTTCTTGTATTTTATTATGAGAGGAATTTGCATTTTGTTTCTTCTTAAACTTCTCAAAAAATGAAAGACACACTTAGTTAATAAATATAGCCAAATGAATGCTTATTAACCTCATTGACAATTAGCCAATCTATAACTTGTAATTATCAGCTTTCAATTTATTAAACTATGATTTTATCAGGAAGTATTTTCAAAATATCTATCGCTCTGTTTCTGGCATACCAGATTGCCGGCAATATTCCGCATGCGAAGCCAACAACGAATAAAAAAAGTGTGATCATAGCGATATTAAAAACGCTCCCAGGATGCCGAAGACTAATATTTTTGGCAGTAATCATATTAAATAGCGGTGCAACCTGATCGACCAGAACAAGACTTAGTAAGAAAGAGATAATAATAAAAATGGCAGTTTCCAGCATTACCATACCAATTATTCCATTACTTGTTTCACCGTAATATCTCCTCCAAAAAAGTTCCTTTTGTCGTATGGAAATTTGACTTTTCATCACCAAAAAATATATAACTGAGGTCAGCAGTAATATGAAAACTATAATTAAAATCATCTCCCACGTACACGACTGCACAAATCCTGGTCGTTCCCCGACAAGATTTGTACGATCTGAGTAAAATAACCAAATGAGCATAAATGAAATAATCCCTGTTGTTAGGGAAAATATTTTTATGATGCTTAGCCACCAATTTCCCATTATCGTTCTTAGGGTGGTCAATATGTAATGCTTAATTACCATTTCTCATATCCTCACACATCAAAACATCAACAAACATACCTTATTCATAAGATGCTGATTATCTTATATTTAAAATGTTTTCAATGCAATTGTGTACTAAAAATGCACACCTAGTAAAATAAATATGTCCATAAATGAACATTATTCTTATTCAATCCTACAATGGATTCATTCTAAATTTGTCTAATAAAGTATAAGAACTGACAAAAATCAGGTAATTATTCATTAGGAAAGTCTTATCTTGCAAGTTAATTTTTTTAACTATGAAGGTTTCAACATCGAATCCGTATCAGATAATTTATTCACTTTTTGAGCATGAATATTTAGGATATTTATTCGAATCATTTGTTGTTCAACTTGACGATAAAGGAAGGCTCACATTGAAGCACCAAAATATTTCTGCACAAAACGCTTCTGAATTTGCTCAGGGACTGGACGAAGCTGATTACAGTTTGATAGAGCTAATGGATTCGATGCAGCAGGATGCGGTGATCAGAAAATTCTATAAAGGGAAAATTAAGCCTAGAGATTTCTTTTTTAAAGTTTACAAAGGAGAAAAGCCGGATGAAATCCTGCAAGGTGAAATTCAGAAATACCTGGAGAAAAGGAGAAGTAAAATCTTACTTCAAATCTACGGTAAGCTATTATTTGAAATGGGCAATGATGGAGAACCAACCTGGAAACAAATAGAAGTTCTTAATCCGACTTCAACCATCCTGTTTCATTTTAGGAGGAATGAAGACAATACTCATTATTTTCCTACTATAAAATACAACGACGAAAAGGTTGAATTTTTTGCTAAAAAATCATTTATCATTTGCAGGAATCCGGCATTTATTGTCTGTGACAGTAAATTATACAGCTTTGCAAAATACGTAGAAGGCAATAAGCTGGTACCTTTCATGACTAAAAAGTTTGTCATTGTTCCCAAAAAAATTGAAGACGAATACTACAGAAAATTCATTGCTCCACTTGTTGCGAGTTTCGATGTCTATGCTAAAGGTTTTGATATCAAAACAGAGCGTTATGCTCCTGAGGCTAAACTTTGCGTATCAGAACTTGCGTCAAATATCGCTTTGGCACCTAGTCTGTTTGATCAACCACAAAACAATGGAAATGGATTCAAGCCGGAAGAAGTAAAATTGCTGTTTGATGTTAGCTTTAATTACCATTCCTACAATTTCAGAGCTGATAATGCTGCCGAAGTCAGTGTAAAAGTCGAAAATGATGAATACAGTAATTACACTTTTCATCGGATTGTAAGGCAAACCAAAGAAGAAATACGAATCATCAATTTACTTAAGGATCTTGGGCTGGAGTTGAAAAACTCAAAATGCACATTATCTCAATCCAGTGCGGTCGATTGGTTATCAAGAAACAAAGACATTCTCCAGCAAGAAAACATAAGTCTGATTCAAAAAAATGCTAAAAACAAACGCTATTTCTTGGGCACCACCTCCATTTCTGTTGAAGTTAAGGAGAATATCGATTGGTTCGATATTCATGCCATCATCAAATTTGGAGATTATGAAATCCCATTTAAAGAACTGCGTAAAATAATCCTGCGAAAAGGAAATGAGATCCTGTTACCCAATGGAGAAATTGGAATTATACCTGAAGCCTGGATTAAAGAGTATTCTGAGTTGTTTGCTTTTATGGATGAAAATAGAGTGAATGGCCATAACCTTGTCCTGAAAAAACACCACTTAGCTCTTGTTCAGGATCTGGAATCGGGAAATCTCGCAAAAGTTACAATGAGCAAAAAACTAGAGAAGCTCCGGAATTTTGATCAGATTGAAGAATCAGTGATTCCAGGACATTTCATTGGAGACTTGCGACCTTACCAAAAGGCGGGGTACAATTGGCTCAATTTTTTGAATAGTTATCGTTTTGGTGGCTGTTTAGCTGATGATATGGGCCTCGGGAAAACTGTCCAAACCCTGGCTTTACTACAATTTATGAAAGAAAACGGCGAACAGACACCTTCCTTACTTGTCATGCCGACTTCTTTACTTTATAACTGGGAAATGGAAGCCAATAAATTTACACCAAACCTGATGGTGTATAATTATACCGGAACCAACAGGATCAAGGACGTATCCCTGTTTCAAGGTCATGATATCATTCTGACTTCCTATGGCATAGCCCGACTGGATATTGACATTTTACAGGGGTTTTATTTCAACTATGTAATCCTTGATGAATCACAAACCATTAAAAATCCGAATAGCAATATCTCGAAGTGCGTAAAAAAAATGCGCTCCAAAAACAGGCTAATTCTCACAGGTACTCCATTGGAAAACAGTACTCTGGATTTATGGTCCCAAATGACCTTTATCAATCCAGGTTTATTGGGAAGTCAGTCTTTTTTCAGAAACGAATTTTTACATCCCATTGAAAAACTGCACGACCAGGATAAAACAAAAAAACTTTATTCTATCATCAAGCCATTTATTCTGAGAAGGCACAAATCCCAGGTAGCCACCGAATTACCTGAAAAGGTGGAAAGTGTAAAATATTGCACCATGACTCCGGAACAGGAAGAAGAATACGAAGAAGTAAAAGCCGTTTTTAGAAATAAAATCCTGGAGCAAATCGATACCATTGGAGTAAATAAATCGCACATGATTCTCCTACAAGGGCTTACCAAACTTCGCCAGATTGCAAACCACCCTAAAATGGTCAACCTGGAGTATGAAGGAGATTCCGGAAAGCTTGACGCTCTGACTCGCATGATTATCAGTGCAATCAGCGAAAATCACAAAGTGCTTATTTTTAGTCAGTTTGTAAAACACCTGACCATCGTGAGTGACTTTTTAAAAAGTAAAAAAATTGACTTCGCCTACCTTGACGGATCCACAAAAGACCGCCAGGCACAAGTTGAGCGATTCCAGAATGAAGAAAAACTGATGCTCTTTCTCATCTCTTTAAAAGCGGGAGGACTTGGACTCAACCTGACCAAGGCAGAATATGTATTTATCCTGGATCCATGGTGGAATCCTGCAGTGGAACAACAAGCTATCGATCGGGCTCATCGAATTGGGCAGGAAAATAAGGTCTTCACCTATAAATTTATTACCAAAAATACAGTAGAAGAAAAAATCCTAAACCTTCAGCAGCGTAAATTAAAACTGGCTACTGACCTGATTAC
>JAHEMV010000078.1 GCA_024643455.1 Cytophagales bacterium | reverse complement strand
TTCAATTCGTAAAAAAAGTAGTTTGAAATCCATACTATATCATTTCTAATATGCGTCCTGAAAAAATGAAAGAAGCAAAAACAAAAGCTGGCCGTTACTGTGCATATCAGGAACGCACTCAACAGGAGGTTCGGGACAAACTGTATGCTTTGGGATTGTTTAGGGATGAAGTGGAACTGGTTCTTACAGAATTGATCACTGAGGACTATATAAATGAAGAGCGATTTGCCAAGCGCTATGCCAGTGGAAAATTTAGAATCAAGCAATGGGGGAAACGAAAAATTGTCTATGCTTTGAAACAGAAAAATATTTCTTCCTATTGCATTGATAAGGCGTTAAAGGAAATAGATGATGAAGAATACATTGTTGTTTTAAAAAAGCTCATCAACAAAAAAACTGCCTTGCTTAAGGGAGACGAATTTATACTCCACAAAAAAATTTCAAACTATTTGATTGGCAAAGGATTCGAGCCAGAATTGGTCTGGTCAATTTTAAATGAACATTAATATTTTTCCAGTGATTTTTCTGGTAACGAAGTGGAAATAAATATTTTTTTCCCGGAAATTTGTTCTAAAAGAGGCTTGAGCATGTGTACAACATTTTCATTTGTCGATTGATAAATTCCCGACTCGATTGCCGCGTCCTTTAATCGGCCTTCTGCTTTTTGATAGGCTAAATGCAAAATTTGATTTTTCTCTTGCTCATCAGTAAAAAATCTACTCCACCAGCTATCTTTTGTAAATGAATATAATTTTGTGTTTTCCATATCGAGCTTGTAATAACACAACTCTGGAGATGGCAGTTGAATAAAAACGGAATCCTTTTCAATATTTATATTCCTTTCTTCAATTTTAGTCAGATCAATACAACCGACAGCTTCACCAGCCGCAACCAGGATCACACTTAAATCAGGATTATAGTTGTTAGTGTTTAAAAGGGAGTTTCCTATAATTCTACCATCACTCAGCCTTTTATATTCAAATAATTCCCTGAAGTTGTATTTGACTAATTCAAGTCTCCCAAGGCTTTCAATTTTACTAAGGATTACAGAGGTCTCAATTATTTGCTTGTCTTTTGCATTTTTTTCGAAAGGCCAATGATTGGTAATGCTAAGTATAAAAATAAAGAAACTGATCAAAACCCATGGTAGAACTCTAAAAAACAGTTTTGGTGATATCATACCATTCTTTTATTCTATTGTTGTGACTTGGTTTTTTATTGAATTGGTTGAATGATAATCAACCACCAGGTTCTCGACAATTTTCTTGATTGATAAAATCTCTTTTACATATTCAATTGATGGGCCGGCACACCATACATTCTGGTAAGTCGAATCAAATGCTGCTTTTTTCAATGATTTCATTCCGTAATAAAACATCAGCATTTTGATAAATTTCTTGAGCCTTTTGTTTTTGCTAAGTAAAGCCTCTAACAAATTTTGTTTCGTCCCTGTTTTTTGAACATAAGGGGTATTGATCACGGTACATGGAGTTCCGCTCAATTTTGTAGTCATAATAATGTCATTTCCTGAATATTGAATACAAGCTTGCTTGTATTCATTAGAAACAGGTGACTCTTCGGACGCAATAAATGGACTACCCATTGAGATACCGCATGCTCCTTCTTCCAACTTTCCCCAAAGTTGAATGCCATTACCAACTCCACCAGCAGAGATGATTGGTAAGTCAGTTATTTCTTTTAACTGTTGTATCAAATCTTTACTGCTTAATTTACCAGCATGTCCTCCTGCATCTTTATTTACAGCAATAAGTGCATCGGGCATCAAGTCCGAAACCTTTTTTCCATAAATATCATCAACGACATCACAAAAAACACGAATATCATTCTCATGGCATTTTTGTATAATCAGGGATGGATTTCCGAGTGAAGTAATGACATAATCCACCTTATATTCCAGGCAAGATTTCAATTGCTCCTGAAGCTTTATATTGGATTTATTAGCAATTAGATTTATGCCAATTGGTCCCATAGCCTCAGACTTTAAAGCTTCAAGTGCGCTTCTAAACTCCTTGTTTGTTCTATAATTTAATGCCGGAATAGCACCTGTGATCCCGGCTTTTGTTGCTTCGACAACCATCTTTACATTTGATACCAAAAACATGGGAGCCATAATAATCGGGTACCGAATTCCTAACATATCTGTCAGTGGCGTCTTTATATTTGATATGTCGGCCAATGTTATTTGGATTTATGTTTTTTGGGCTTTGAAGGCTGCCAAGGTTGGGCAGGTGGCCTGGTGCAGGAAATTAAGAATGAAGTCAACAGGATAAAAATGAACAGCTTTTTCATTAAATAGTCTTATTATAGTTCTGTGTGCATTCGAAATAAAACGAACTTTTAATTATTCAACTGCAATTTTAACTAATTAGTTCAATATTCACCTTAACGATGAGAATATATTATAATTGTACATGTATCAATATTCATGGATTTTAGACCATATTCTTTGATGATCTCATTATTTATAAATTGTTTAAAATCGTTTTTACTGTGATTCGTTTTTTGTAATCCTCATTAAAAAACACATACTTAATGTTACCGTTTTGTTCGATGATGTAGGTTGCAGGGACAGGTAGATTGGGCCCATTGTCACCGTTAAATTCGTTCAAATGAATTCCCCAAATATTGTATTTGGCGATAGATACCTTATCGACCTGAAATCTAACTTTATAAGCATCCATGATTTTCATATCTGCGTCGGAAATAATCTTGAAAGCATTATTGAATTTTTGAGAAGTTTCATCAATATATTCCATTTTTTCCGGGGTTACGGTAACGATTGATACTCCTTTGTCCAAAATAAATTGGAGTGAATCATGCAAGTCCTCTAATTGTTTATTACAATATTTGCACCAATGGCCTCGATAAAATATTAAAACTACAGGTCCACTTTGTAATTGTTCCTCCAAATCGAAAGAATTATTGAACTGATCATACGCATAGAAAAAGGGCGCTTTTGTACCTTTTAATAATCCTTTTGGATCTTGAGCCTGAGATACGCATGCAAGAATCATAAAATAAAAAATTGAGTAATAAAGGAATGGCTTATTGATTGTCATATTTTGAATTATTTTTAAGGCAAATTTCAATTAAAATTACTACACGGCCTGTCGCTTTTCTGACAGAAGCCTAAAACTCGTGAATGGTGAAAAAAATTTATATTGGATCAGCTAACCCTGTTAAGATATCGTGTACGAAGAAAGGATTTGAGGAAGTATTCAAAGACATTTCAGATTATGAATTTATAGGAGTATCTGTTCCTTCTGGTGTTAGTGATCAACCTATGACGAATGATGAAACCTTTTTTGGTGCAGAAAGCCGAGCTAAAAATCTGCAAATGAAATTTCCTGATGGTGATTTTTTTGTAGGAATAGAAGGTGGAATCCAAAAGAAAGGGGAAGCGATGGAGGCGTTTGCCTGGGTGGTGATCATAAGTGAACAAAGGTTAGGAAAAGCACAAACAGCTACTTTTCAATTACCCTACAAAATAGTAGAACTTATAAACCAGGGCGTAGAGCTTGGGCACGCTGATGATATGGTATTCAACAGGAACAATTCTAAACAGGGGAATGGCGCTGTGGGAATTTTAACAAATAATGTAATAGACCGCATTGAGTATTATAGACATGCGGTGATTCTTGCTTTGATACCATTTATTCAAAAGGGACATTACCAATTAAATAATGGCTAAAATAAAAACTGCTTTTTTCTGTCAGAATTGTGGAGTGCAATCTGCAAAATGGATTGGAAAATGTCCGAGTTGTAATGAATGGAATACCTTTGTTGAAGAGGTATTGACTACTGCTGAAGATCCATTATGGAAAGAAGAGAAAAGTATTAATAAAACGAGATCAAAGCCAATCCCCATTGATGAGATCGAAATGAATATCGAGCAACGTATCGATACACATGATCAGGAACTCAACAGGGTCTTAGGAGGAGGTATAGTTAGTGGTTCGCTGGTTTTAATTGGTGGCGAGCCAGGGATTGGAAAATCTACACTTTTGCTACAGATCGCGCTACAGTTAAACAAGGTGAAAGTACTATATGTTTCTGGTGAAGAAAGTGAGCAACAAATAAAAATGCGTGCACATCGAATTGGTCATCAATCCAATTCACTGTTCATTTTAACAGAGACCAATTTAAATTCTATATTTGAACAGATCAAATTGCTAAAACCTTCTATTTTGATCGTTGATTCCATTCAAACCTTGTTCACTGAAAAAGTGGAAGCTGCTCCCGGAAGTGTGTCTCAGGTTCGACAGTGTGCCGGAGAGTTAATGAAATATGCTAAAAACGCCAGCACCCCTGTTTTTTTGATAGGTCATATCACCAAAGAGGGCTCACTAGCCGGGCCTAAAATTCTTGAACATATGGTAGATACCGTTATTCAGTTTGAAGGAGACCAACATTTGAGCTATAGAATTTTGAGAACCACTAAAAACAGGTTTGGATCTACATCTGAACTTGGTATTTATGAAATGGTACACAATGGTTTAAGACAGGTTTCTAATCCTTCTGAAATATTGATCTCGCAAAGAGAAGATGGATTTAGTGGCATTTCCATTGGTGCTTCTCTTGAAGGGAATCGACCTTTATTAATAGAAATTCAATCTTTGGTCTCAACAGCTGCCTATGGGACTTCTCAACGAAGTTGCACAGGATTTGATGCAAAGCGTTTAAATATGTTGCTTGCCGTTCTGGAAAAGCGTGGAGGATATCGTTTGGGTTTAATGGATGTTTTCTTAAATATTGCTGGAGGGCTACGCATTGAAGATCCTGCAATTGACCTTGCTGTAGCAGTTTCTATTATTTCCTCATTGGAGGAAGTTCCAATTTCGAAAAAGGCATGCTTTGCTGCTGAGGTCGGACTTGGTGGTGAAATCAGGGCGGTCAATCGAATAGAAAATAGAATAATTGAAGCTGAAAAACTGGGATTTGAACAAATATATATTTCGGAATACAATACTAAAGGACTTACTTTATCAAGGCATAAAATAGAAATCAAACCGTATTCAAGATTGGATTTAGTGCTTTCAGACCTAATTAAATAAATTTTTCCTATGAAATTAAAAGTTCCTCATACACTCGTTTTGCTTTTTGGGATGATGGTATTTGCCTTATTATTGACTTACATCCTGCCTCAAGGTACATTTGAAACTCTGTTAAATGATCACGGTAGAACGGTAGTAATTCCAAATAGTTATCATCAAAATAGTGAAAAGTCATTACTAAGCATTTGGAGTTTGTTCACGGTTCTGCCAAGAGCGTTTGAAGACAGTCAGGGTATTATTTTCTTTATTTTCATAATTGGCGGCGCACTTGCCGTGATCAAATCAACTGGAACAATTGATGCCTTTCTTGGGAAAATGCTAGAAAAATTTGGTTCAAAGCCACAAGTTCTGATTTTTACTTCAATGTTTGTATTTGCTGTTGGATCCAGTACTCTAGGTATGGCAGAAGAATATCTCCCGTTTATTACGGTTCTAATTGCACTGTGCATTGGATTGAAGATGGACGTAGTCACTGCTGCAGGTATAATGGTTGTTGGATACGGAATCGGGTACGGTGTTGCCGCGATAAATCCATTTACTGTAATCATTGCCCAAGGAATTGCAGAAATTACGCCTACTTCAGGTATTTGGTACAGGATATTTTTACTGATTCCATTTTTTCTGGTAGGGTGGCACCATGTACAAAAATACGCTATTAAAGTACAACAAAATCCATCAATGAGCTTGATGTATAAGGTTGAAACAGAACAAAATCATCAGGCCACAAGTTATCCGAAACTCAGTAAGCTACATAAGATGGTAGCGTTACTCATGCTTATTGTACTGGGATTGCTTGTTTATGGTATTTCGGCATGGGATTGGTATCTCACGGAACTTGGGGCAATGTTCTTTGGTTTGACCGTTGTAGTAGTGTTGCTTACTCGTATGAACCCAAGTTTGGCAGCAAAAGAATTTAGCATAGGTGCCAGTGAATTGACTATGACCGCATTATTAATAGGATTTGCCAGATCTATTGCCTTACTTTTAGATGATGGTCAAGTGCTGCATACAATCGTTAATGCTTTGGCAATTCCGCTTCAAAAGACTGGTCCTGAAATCGCTTCAGTAGGCATGTATATGTTTCAAAGTTTGATGAATTTTTTTATCCCATCAGGAAGCGGCCAAGCCTACGTAACTATGCCACTGATGGCTCCAATCGCTGATTTGACAGGAGTAAGTAGACAAATTGCTGTTTTAGCGTATCAATTTGGTGATGGATTTACTAATATGATTGTACCAACAAATGCAGTTTTAATGGGAATTATAGGAATTGCAGGAATTCCGTATGACAAATGGTTCAAATTTGTTTTTCCCCTCATGGTCAAATTTTGGATTCTTGGTTCTATAGCCCTTATAATAGCAGTTTGGTTTGGATATAGCTAAGCAGGATCCTTTTATTTAACATTTAAAGAATCAGTCAAATTTAAATCTAACAAGTCAAAAAATAGATTCAATTAACATTCAACTTAAAAGAGTACAATTTTTCATTTGGTATTTATAAAAATATTTGTGTACTTTCGATAATTCAAACATAAACAAAAATAAAAACGACTGAAATGAAAAACCTCGTATTGATCCTAACCATAATCTTCTGTGTATCAGCCGTAAATGTAGCTAGTGCCCAACTCACAAAGAAAGAAGCAAAGGAATGGAAAAAGAAACTTAAAAAAACCACTCCTGACCAATTTAAAAGGATGTATGATGAAAATGCATCATTAAAATCAGAAGTTAGCAGTATTCAAGGCCAACTCTCTAGTGTTCAGTCATCTATGGGAGAAAAAGATGCCACAATTGCTGAACTTACTGAGCAAAACCGAAAAATGGAAGCACAGGTAAATGCTGCTAAAAAAGCAATTGCAAAAGCGAAGCAAGATGCAGAGGAGCAACCCGCCACTGCTGTAATGGGTGAAGATGGAGTTGTTTTTAAAGTACAAATCGGTGCCTTTAGGAATAAAGATTTGTCAAAGTATTTTGAAAACAATGAAAATTTTGGTGGAGAAACAGATCCTGATGGCGTTCAGAAAATTACTTTAGGAAAATTCAGAGATTATTGGGAAGCCGATACTTTTAAAAAGTATTTAAGGGAAATGGGCGTAAATGATGCATGGATTGTTCCTTATAAGGATGGAACCAGAGTAGCTATGAAAGATGTACTTGAAGGAGTCGTGCAATAAAAAAGAATATTGAAAAATTTAATAAAAAAGGGGCAATTGCCCCTTTTTTATTAATCCAAGATTTATATTTCTTTTACCTTTTAACCATCTCAATTAATTCATCCTCAATATTCCAGTCTTTTGCAAGTTTCAGCATAGCTGTGGCTTCCATTTCTGTGATATATCCTTTTTGATTATTTGCCCTCCATACCATATCCAGGTAGCTTAATCTTTTATCTTTATCAAGCCTCCCTATAATTTTATTCAGGTATTCTCTGGCACGTTCGAAAGCTGAGATATAATCGTTTGCAATAAATTCATTCGCCCACTTAAGTTCCTCCTCAGCATCATATTTTTTGGCAGTTTCATCGAGAATTTTTTGCTCGTCTTCATCCAGACCATGATAATGGAAAATCACAGATTTTAACAGTAGAAATGCCTTTTTTTCCTCACTTGTCATTGAGCAACATTTAAATCATTACAAATATATAAGAAATTGACTTTCAAGAACTATAATATTAAAAGTTCTTGATTTTGTGAAAATTAATTACAGGAAATTACAATTAAATAAATCATTCGAAAATGTTCTCTAAAATTCTATTGATCAATGTATTATGCTTTTATTCCATTTTGTAAATACACTCTAATTTTGTAATATATCTTCCATTAGTTTCTAATTTATAACATGGTAATATTTGTGTCCAAAATAAGCTCTTAATGGTCTAAAATTCATGTTTTTTTTATTTAATAGCAATTCTGTCTTCCAGCTTATCACAAATACAGTATTTTACCTAAATTGAAATTTTTATATTATGCCTACTTTTTTGAAGTCATCAATTTGAATAGCATATTTAAATATAAATAAATGAAATATTCTTTTTTTGGAACGCTATACTTTTTGTGTTTCCTGGCAATAAATACAGTTATCCTTGCTCAGGAAATCAAATCACCTTCAGAGTTTTTAGGATATCAACTTGGTTCAAATTTCACGTATCATCACAAGGTTGTTGAGTATTTTAATTATGTGGCAAGTCAGTCCGATAAAGTGAATATTCAACAATACGGCCTTACCAATGAGCGGAGAACGTTGGAAGTGGCATATATATCATCTCCTAAGAATCTTATGAATATTGAAGAAATAAGGGAAAATAACCTTAGGAGAACTCGACTTCTGGACGGAAAACCAGACAATGAAGATATAGCCATTGTTTGGTTAAGTTACAATGTTCATGGAAATGAAGCCAATTCTACTGAAACAGCAATGAAAGTATTGTATGAGTTGGCAAATAATTATGATACTAAATATGACCAATGGCTTGATAAACTAGTAATTATATTGGATCCTTGTTTAAATCCAGACGGAAGAGACCGATATGTAAATTGGTACAATCAAGTTGTCGGTTCTGCGCCCAATCCTAGTATTAATACTCTGGAACATCACCAAAATTGGCGCGAAGGGCGATCCAACCATTATTTGTTTGATCTCAATCGTGATTGGGTTTGGCAAACTCAGATAGAATCGAAACAAAGACTTAAACTTTATAATTCTTGGTTGCCTCAGGTACATGTCGATTTTCATGAGCAATATTATAATAGTCAATATTATTTTGCTCCAGCAGCCCAACCAATGCATGAATTAATTACACCGTGGCAAATAGAATTTCAAAAAATTGTAGGTAAAAACAATGCAAAGTATTTCGATGAAAAAGGATGGCTTTACTTTAATCGCGAAACATTTGATTTACTCTATCCAGGATATGGTGACACTTACCCAACGTTCAATGGAGCCATCGGGATGACATACGAAATGCCTGGACATGGTACAGCCGGACTTGCAATTGAAACGGAAAAAGGTGATACGCTTACGCTCAATAATAGAATTGATATGCATTTTACTACTACCATGGCGACAATAGAAGCGTGTTACAATAATCGGTTGTCATTGATAAATGAGTACATAAACTTTTTTAATTCCAAAAAAGATCAGGATACCTATTATCTGTTGAAAACTAAAAGACAAGACAGGCTTGCTCTTCTAATGGAATTATTGGATAATAATAAAATTCAATACCTGGTGCCTTCCAATTTTAAAACAATTAAAGGGTTCTCCTATAAAAAAAATGAACTGGTAAATGTGGTGTTGGATACGATGGATCTTCTGGTGCCCCTTGATCAACCAAAATCAACCTTAGCAAAAGTGCTTTTTGAACGAAACACAAAATTGACAGATACATTAACATACGATATCACTGCCTGGTCTTTACCTTTTGTTTATGGACTAGATGCATATCAAGTAAAGGGGAAATTGGATTCAAGGCAATATCATACAAACTTTTCTAAAGCAAAACCTGCGAAAAATCCATACGCTTATTTATTAAACTGGACCAGCATAAAAGATGCTCAATTTCTTTCAGCTATTTTGGCTAATGGTTTCAAAATAAACTATTCGACCAAAAGCTTCAAGTATAATTCCAAGGACTTTAGTGCTGGAACCCTAATAATCAATAGAGTCGACAACGAAAAATTAATTCCAAAATTCAGCGAAGTACTGCTATTAATAGCTGATAAATTTCAACGAGATCTTGTTCCAGTATATAGTGGGTCATCTATTTCTGGAATGGACCTTGGCTCCCAAAAAATAAATTTTTTGATTAAACCTAAAATTGCTCTCGTTTCAGGAGAAGGAATATCCACGTTGGGCTTTGGAGAATTATGGTATTTTTTTGATAAGGAAATTAATTTCCCGATTGATATTATTGGTGTAGAATCCATGAGTTCTATTGATATGAATGATTATGATGTAATACTTTTTCCATCTGGTAATTATAGAAATTTTGAAGATGAGGAAGGATTCAAAAAATTAGATGAGTGGATCAAACAGGGAGGGGACCTAATATTATTTGAAGAGGCTATTAATGGTTTTGTTGGTGAAGGGAAATTTGAGTTGAAAAAAAATGATAAGGAAGAAACCGGACAAGCTGAGGTTATTTTGCATCCATTCGAACAACTTGAGCGAGAAAGTTTGAAACAATTGATTCAGGGAGGGATTATTGAAGTCGAAATTGATAATTCCCATCCTTTAGCTTATGGATATGATAAACAATACTATACATTAAAAAATAATTTGGAAACGTATCAGTTTCTCCAGGACGGATGGAATGTCGGATATATTCCCTCAATGGATAAAGTAATAGCCGGATATATTGGCTATAATTCAAAAGATAAACTGAATAAAAACCTTGTATTTGGAGTTGAACAAAGAGGGGAAGGTAAAGTGATTTATTTTGTGGATGATCCTGTATTTAGAGCTTTTTGGCAAAATGGGAAATTGTTTCTAGCTAATGCTGTATTTTTTAACAATTAGCTTTAAGTGATATAATTTAAAATCGTTTGAGATGTCTTAAAGGAAACATTTAAGTTTCCAAATAAAAAAAGAGTCCAGAAAATTAATTGAACTGGACTCCCTAGAATATTTAAATTTCTTATTACTATTTTATCAAAGAAAACTCAACCCTTCTGTTTTTATTTCTTCCTTCATTTGTATCATTAGAAGCGACAGGGTCGCTAGATCCATAACCCTTTACTTCAAATCTTGAATTTCCCAATCCCTGCTTAGTAAAATAATCTAATACAGATTGTGCTCTTCTCTGAGATAAACTAAGATTATATTGATCGGGTCCCACATTGTCCGTAAATCCGGAAATTGCTATTTTGATATTTGGTTTCTCCTTAAGTAAAACAACAATTTTATCTAATAAAACATAAATAGATTCATTAAGATAGTCAGAAGCAAAGTTGAAAAGTACCGATGAACTTAGAATCAATTTTTCTGTCTCGCCATTAATAAATTCTTCTACCTTTTGTAAATCTTCTTTATTTGCTTCGGCTATTAGTTCACGCTTTTCTCCTTTAGATAGAATTATATTCCTTTCGATTTCTTTGAAATCTGTTTCATTAAGAAGATCAATATGATCAAAAATACTAGCATAATCCAAAGCTTCTGCCCTATAGTCGTATGAAGATCCTACCGGAAGCAAAATTTCATATTCACCTGTTAATGAATCAGATACTGTAAATCCAACGCTAGAGTTTTCCGGCAACAAATTATATGAGATTTTTGCCAAAATAGGTTTATTTGTATTTGCGTCAAGAACTTTACCGGAAATACTTACTACTGGTGCAGGTTGATAAAAAATAGGCATGGCTATTTTATAAATATCACTGGTGCCTTTTTCTGGTGCTTTGGAATAATAAGCAAATTGTCCGGATGGAGGGATATTAAAGAAAACATCATCACCTATTGAATTAATATCCGGGCCAAGGTTTTCAGGTTCAGTCCAATTTGTCCAAGTATCATCCAGGCGACGGCTTATATATATGTCGCTACCACCATATCCACTAAATCCATTGGATGAAAAATATAACGTTTCATTATCAGCTGCAAGATATGGTGAGTTCTCCATGCCTGCTGAATTGATATCATTTCCTAAATTTAAAGGTTCAGTCCATTTATTGTCTCGTTGCAAAAAGCTCACATAAATATCTTTCTCTCCAAAGGCATCGTAACGGTCTATAGACATAATAAGTACTTTTCGGTTGTTGGCCAAAAAATAATTACCATCAGTAGATTCAATATTGGCATTAATTATTTCTAAAGATTGAGGTTTACTCCACCCTTCACTGCTTTTAGTTGAAACAGAAACACCAGGTTTCATTTTATTATTAGAAGTGTATTCATTTCCCAGTAAGACTGTCATAGCATTACCGTCCGGTGTAATTGAACTAATAAAATTGGCTCCTTTATTATTTAATGGTTCGCCAAGATTTGCTGCTTTCTCCCATTCACCAGTTTGATCATTAAGTATTGAGTACCATATGTCATTTTCATCTTTTCCCCCACCTATATTATCTGGATGATTTGCTCGACTAAAATATAGTGTTTTTCCATCTGGAGCAATTAGAGGTCGTGTTTCCTGATACTGACTATTTACATTATCACTGAGTCTTTCAACAATAATATCTTCAACTATATTTTGAGGTTGATCAATATTTATTTCAATTGGCTTCCTTGAGGCAGAAATACCAATAGCATCAATACCCGAATATCCAGGTACTTTTCTTCCATCCAGAATTATCCTGAGGGATTCCACCTGATATTTGGTTTGCTCTATATTGATTCTTAATAATCTTGATCTGATATCAACTGGTTTTGGCTCGAAAGTGTGTACAAGATATTCATTGCCATTTTTATCATATAAATAGATTTCATAAACCGCGCTTGGATTATAGCTTTCAGCTATAACAATTTGTTCTACTTTTATGGATTTATCAAAAGAAACAGAAATAAAATCCAGCTTATTTGGCTTAGATGGCATCCATGCATTGGGATTATCACCTCCTTGAGGCAATACATTTGGTTTTCCTAAAATTTGTTCTGCAGAATATTCATTTGGAGATAATTCCGATGAAAAATCCAAGACTTTAGTTGCCCAATAAACGCGTTGTGCAAATGAGCTAAAAGAAACAAACACAAAAAATATTAATAAACTTTTTTTAAACATCTTTTCTGAAATTAATGATTGTCACATCGACGATTTTTTTATTATTCTATTCTCAATATCCTTACCTCTACCCGTCTGTTCAATTCAGAGGCTTCAATGGATTTTTCTTTGACAAGTGGTTGTGAACCTCCAAATGCCTTTGTTTTTATTCTCTTTGGATTTATATTTTTTGAAATTAGATAATTTCTAACTGCATCCACTCTTTTTTGGGATAACTCCATATTCAATTTTTTGCTCCCTCTATAGTCAGTATGTCCTTCCAGTTGTATATACATTGCACCATTTTCATTCATAAGATTCACTAACTTGTTTAGCTCACCGTATGAATCAGAAGTGATATGTGATTCTCCCTGATCAAAAATGAGATTATCAAGTCTTATTACTTGATTTTCTTTTATTTGTGGTTCCAAAAAATAATTTCGAACTATCTCCTCATCATACAAAATGTTTCTAGGATTGAGATTCTCCACGTAGCGCCTATATTGGTCTGATTGTATTTCTATCCTGTAGATATATTTCAAATTTATATAATATTCAAAATACCCACTTGTATCGTTTGTGGTAATAATCCCAATTTCGCTGCCATGAGGAAGACTTTCCAATATTATTTTAGCCTTCACAGCTATATGGTTAGGGCTTTTACTTATTGAATCATATATATAACCATGCATCCGTACAATGGTATCTGTATTATTTGTAATTACCCTGAATCGTTCTCCATGGGCAGCAATACCAATGAGGCAAAAAATGCTAATTGCTATGATTTTGATATGTAAATATTTTGCAAATGGCATAAGTTAAAAAAAACAATTAGTTGTAATATTTATAAAAGTATAAATAAAAATCAAAAAAATATCGCCTACCAAATTATAATATCAAGCCAATAACAATTGATTATTTATTAATATTACATGATTTTTACTAAAATTTGATGGTAAACAAATCCCTTTATTTTTTAGCGATTATACCTCCGGAACCATTAAAAAAACAAATTCAAG
>JAHEMV010000532.1 GCA_024643455.1 Cytophagales bacterium | reverse complement strand
CAAGTTGACTAATATCAAAAGAAGCCAATTCAGCAATATTTTTCCCATCAATTTTAAAACTCAGTGATTCCTTTTTCAATCGAGCTCCATGGCATTCAGGGCATTCTCGAATGATCATAAAATCCTTAACCCAGTTTTGTATTTTTTCAGTACCGCCTTCACTTTGTTTCTCTAAAAAATTAATAATGCCTTCGAACTTTGTATTCCAATCCGTTCCCGGGTATTTGATTGAATTCACAGCAACAGGAATGTCATCTCCATAAAGCAATATGTCAATGACGTCATCTGGTATTTTGTCGATGGGTGTAGTGAGGTCGACGTCATTTCTTTTTAGAATTGCCTGAATTTTCTTAAAAATCCAGATATCACGGTAGGGTCCAAGAGGAGCAATTCCTCCCCTCGAAATGCTTAGTGTTGGATCTGGTATCACCGATTCTCGAGTTATCTTTTCAATTTTTCCAAGGCCATGGCAAATAGGACATGCCCCATATGGTGAATTGAAGGAAAAGGTATTCGGTGCTGGATCATCGTAGGCAATTCCGCTTTCAGGATCCATTAGATGTTTGGAAAAATGATGGGTCTGATCGTGATCATCCAATACCATGATTACACCTTTTCCTTGAGCAAGGGCATTTTTTATTGATTGGGAAATTCTGAATTTATCAATGTCCAAAACCTTTATGCGGTCTATCACGATTTCAATGTCATGGGTTTTGTATCGATCAAGTTGCATTTTTGGTTCCAAATCCATTACTAAACCATCTACTCGCACCTTTGAAAATCCTAATTTTCTGATTTGTTGAAAAAGTTCACGGTAGTGTCCCTTCCTTCCTTTAATAACCGGGGCAAGAATGATAATTTTTTTATTTAAAAAATGCTGGAGAATATGCATTATGATTTGTTCCTCGGACTGTCTGATCATTTTTTTACCGGTGACAAATGAATATGCCTCGCCAGTTCTGGCAAACAAAAGCCTTAAAAAATCATATATTTCCGTTACCGTACCCACAGTAGATCTGGGATTTCTAGAAATCGTCTTTTGTTCGATGGAAATAACTGGGCTTAGGCCTTCAATTTTATCGACATCTGGACGCTCCATATCTCCTATAAATGATCTGGCATAGGCAGAAAAACTTTCCATGTATCTGCGTTGTCCTTCTGCATATATGGTGTCAAATGTCAATGATGATTTGCCACTTCCACTGATACCGGTCACTACTACCAACTTATTTCTGGGAATTTTTACATTGATATCCTTGAGATTGTGTTCTCTAGCTCCATATACCTCAACATGGTCAAATCCAGTAATATCTTGTTGCAACTCCTTATCCATTAATTGGTTAATGTTTATAATTCATCCAAACCTGTTGGCAATTCTCGAATATCCGGATCCAGTGTGTCTTCTTGCACCATTATTGAGGTTGTATCCGCCATGATTGCAGGGGATTCTTTATTTTTTGGAATCTGAAATATGTATGTTTTTCCATTTCGGACGGATAGTTTAGTGGTCCGTAGCCATGGATTATATCTTTTCAATTGTTTATAATTGATTTCATGATCAAATGCCCAATCTCTTAGATTACTGATGGATTTGGATATCTCGATATCTTTCAATGCTTCTTTTTGGTACAGGTTATTATCCGAAATATTAAAACCATATTTTCCCGGATCCTCAAAAATTAACTTTAAGGCAATAGCTCTAAATACATATCTGGCAGTTTCTTCTCCTAGCAAAAGATCATAATATGAAGATACGGCTTGTTTATTTAGTCCTTGTTCCAGACCTCTTCTGCCAATATTGTACGAAGCGGCAGCGTCTGTCCAGTTTCCAAATTTTTGATGCGCTTTGAGCAAATATTTTGCTGCTGCCTGGGTTGACTTGACTGGATCGTACCGTTCATCTACTTCATTGGTGACTTCAAGCTTAAAGTCTTTAGCCGTTCCTTTCAGTAGTTGCCAAAATCCAACAGCATTACTTGGTGAAACTTTATTTTGTAAATCGCTTTCGATTACGGCAAGATATTTCAGGTCAGATGGTACGTCTGCTTTTTCTAACTCCTTTTCTAATTCCGGTAACCACCTTTTCCCACGTTTGAGTAGGAAAATGGTATTGGAATGCCAGAATGTATTGACATGTAATTCACGATCTAGGCGCTCCATCACATCAGGTATTTCCAAAGGAACTCTTTCACCTGCAAAAAATACTGTATCAGGAATTATCAGTTCCGGCACACCGTAGGTTACAATAATTTCCTTATTAACAACTGGTTTTGGATGTAGATAATCTGTGTAAAACAAATATCCGATTATTGCAACCAGTATTACAGAAATTGAAATGTTGAATGCGTTTTTCAAAATTCGAAGTTTGGAGAAAGTAAAAATTTACCATAGAAATCATCAATGATATCCACAGCTTCCTGGGCATTATCAACGATGTGAAACAAATCAAAATCATCTTCGCTTACATTATTTTCTATTTTAAATACTACCTCATGCAACCAATCGACAATACCACTCCAGAATTCTCTTCCTACTAATACAATAGGAAATTTGCCTATTTTTTGGGTTTGGATAAGCGTGATTGCTTCAAAAATTTCATCTAAAGTGCCAAATCCACCAGGCATACCAATAAATCCTTGCGAATAGCGTACAAACATTACTTTTCTGACGAAGAAATAATCAAATGATATAAGTTTGTCAGGGTCAATATAGATGTTGTGGCTTTGTTCATGAGGTAAGATGATATTTAACCCAACTGATTTTCCTCCTGCTTTTTTTGCTCCTTTATTAGCCGCTTCCATTATCCCTGGTCCACCTCCGGAAATGATGCCATAACCTTGTTCGACTAGACTAGAAGCAATTTCTTCGGTCATTTTATAGTATTTATTATCCGGTTTTGTCCTTGCAGAACCAAAAATAGTAACACATGGGCCGATTGAAGCCAGTCTTTCAAATCCAGCTACAAACTCCCCCATAATCTTAAAAAGAGACCATGAATCATTTGATTTTATTTCATTCCAGTCTTTTTCTTTAAAAGCCTGACGTATTTTTTGTTCTTCTGCTGGCGACAAATCTTTTTTATTATTGCCGTTTGATTGTTGATTTTCCATTATAAAAATTTAGCGGGATAAAAATATGTGATTATTTATTAGTTATGGTAAGGATTGCCAAAAACATTAGTAAAATCTATTTCTTAAGTAAATCTTTTAACGCCGTATTTAATTCGACGAAGTGAAAATTGAATCCAGTTTTTTCAATCTTTTTTGATGATACCAAATTTCCGCCAAAAATCGCCAAAGCCAATTCACCAAACACCAATTTCAATACAAATTTTGGAGTATTTGGAAGTAAAAAAGGTTTTTTTAAGTTTAAAGACAAGGTCTTCAAAAATGACTTATTTGTTTCAGGCTTTGGTGCCACTGCATTATACGCTCCTTTGATTTCATGGTTTTTAATTGAATTTATAAACATCCTGGATAAATCTTCTATGTGTATCCAACTCATGTATTGTTCTCCATTTCCAAAGGCTGAACTCAATCCCATTTTTGCAATTGGTATCATCTTTTTCAATAGACCTCCCCTTGTACTCAGCACTAAACCAACCCTTAACTTCACTACGCGGATTTTTAGTTGTTCAAATTGGTCAG
>JAHEMV010000077.1 GCA_024643455.1 Cytophagales bacterium | reverse complement strand
ACTATCGCATGATATACCTTAACATGGGTCATAACCAGATTGACTATGAAAATAAAACCAATAAAGAACTGTCCTTTACTTTTGAAAATGATATTCAGAATCAACTCGTTATTGATGGCTTATTTTGGTTGAGCGATCATGGAAAATAAAACTAATTCTTATGAAGAAAATCATTCTTATAGTACCAGTAATATTGACGATGGGTATATTCATCTTTACCAAATGCAATCATCATCGAGATGCTATTTTAGAAAATTTCAGCAGCGCTGAACTTGATAATTTTAAATATGGTTCTACCGGCAATGAAGCTGAATTTAAGTGGAAATCTGGCGTGGATTCTCCAACAGAACCTGGGGAAAAGATACTCTCATTTAAGATCGATCCTACGGATTCTGCTGGTGCGGGGCGCGGGCCGGAAATTATTTCAAAAGATTTTACCCATTTTGGCACCTATGCTGCACGATTGAAAGTCCCTGATGTCAAAGATGTTCAGCCGAATGTCGGTGCTGTCGTCGGTTATTTTACGTATCATATGGATGGTGAGCTTGGGCTAAGTGAAATAGATTTTGAATGGCTTATTGCAGATCCGGAAGTCATTTATGTCGGCACATGGACAGGTCCCGGTGGAAAACTTCGAAGAATTGGCCGAACCCTAAATATGGCCAAAGGAATTATATACAGCACTACCACCAGAGAGGGACATGCCGGAACAAGGAGTCCATTGACAGGTGATCAGAATCAACCGGTTTCCATTATGGCAATTGAAGGCTACAATGCCTCGTCACAATTTTATACCTATGGATTTGATTGGTATCCTGATCGTCTAAAATGGTGGATGATCCATCCCGAAACGGCTGATACAGTTGTTTTATGGGATTACCATGGGTCTCAGCTTGGAATACCTCAAAATCATTCCCGCTACAGAATGAATTTTTGGCATACCAATAACTGGTCGGTTGAAACAAATCCAAATTCGCTTGAAAAACCTATTCATCCATATGAATTGGAGATTGATTGGATGTCCTATGAACCATTGGAAAAATAGCGCAAGCATATTTTTATGCAAATGTATTTATAGATAAATGTGCTCTACCGATTTAGTCAAAGCGTTATTGTTATTGAATTTTGAACCCGGAAACCAACCACATGTTATGATGCGCTAAACTTGTGGCTGTGGGTCTTCAGAATCAACTCGTTTTTGATGGCTTATTTTGCCTCGGCAATCATGGAAAATAGGGGTATTTCTTTTAATTTTGAATACACCAACTTAATGCTTTAAAAGTAAAGGGTATTATTTTTTCATTAACTCATTATCATGTTTTCATTCGCTAAAATTGCTTTAGTATTTGCTTTAGTATTTCATTTTTCAGAAGGTTATTGTCAGCTAACCGAACGGCATTATTTATCCGGAACAGATTCTAAACATACCATCGATTGGGATTTCTATTGTACAGATGGAATGAATAGTGGTGTCTGGACAAAAATTCCTGTACCGTCCAATTGGGAATTGCAGGGTTTTGGTACTTACAATTATGGTCATGACTGGCGCAATAAAGAAATCAAACTCGGACAGGAACATGGATTATATAAGCATCAATTTGACGTTCCATCTTCATGGAAAGGAAAATCCATTAACATCGTTTTTGATGGATCCATGACCGATACGCAGGTAAAAATTAACGGAAAGGTCGCAGGTGACTTGCACCAGGGTGGCTTCAACCGATTCAAGTACGACATAAGTAAATTATTGAAATATGGTGCAAACAACCTGCTGGAAGTAGATGTGGCCAAGCACTCTGCAGATAAGTCGGTAAATAGAGCCGAGCGCGAAGCGGACTTCTGGATTTTTGGAGGCATTTACCGGCCTGTATTCCTGGAAGTGTTGCCAGAACTACATATGAGCCGGGTAGCAGTTGATGCCCGGGCCGAAGGGGAGGTAAATGTGTTAGCAGAATTAAGCAATAATAAAATTGATGGAGAAATCCAGGTCACTTTATTCGAATTGAATGGAAAACAAGTCGAAGGTCTTCTGAGATCAAAAGTCAATAAAGGTAGTAAGGAGATCGTTGTTGAAGGAAATTTTAAAGGTATAAAATCATGGAATCCCGAAGCTCCACAGCTTTATGACATCAAAGTAGCACTGCTGAAAAATGACAAGGTTATTCATGAAGAAATAAAACGAATTGGATTTCGCACTGTCGAACTCCGATTGCATGATGGGTTTTATGTCAATGGTCAAAAGGTGATTTTTAAGGGAGTTGACAGACATTCATTCTGGCCGGAGACTGGTCGGGCGCTCAATGATGATAACCACAAAATGGATATCCAGCTTATGAAGGAAATGAATATGAATGCCGTGCGCATGTCTCATTATTGTCCTGACGAACGATTCCTGGATTTATGCGATTCGCTTGGCTTATTTGTACTTGACGAACTCGCTGGATGGCAACAAGGGTACGATACCATTATAGGACCAAAACGCGTAAAAGAATTGATTCTAAAAGATGAAAATCATCCAAGTGTAGTAGTCTGGGACCATGGCAATGAAGGTGGTTGGGATTTTGCAAATGAAAAATGGTTCCATTATTATGATATTCAAAAACGGCCGGTTATTTATCCATGGTTGCATCGCAACGGTGTAGACACACACCATTATACATCGTTTGATTTCGCCATCAATCGATATGCCTATGGAAACGATGTTTTTATGCCAACAGAATTTTTACACGGATTGTACGATGGAGGTCTTGGCGCCGGATTATATGACAATTGGACTCGTTTCAGATCAAATCCTCGGGCAGCAGGTGCATTCCTTTGGGTGTTTTGCGATGAGGCAGTGTTAAGAACTGATTTAGAGGGAACCGTTTATGACAGTGATGGCAATCATGCACCAGATGGAATTTTAGGACCCCACAGAGAAAAGGAGGGAAGTTTTTATACCATAAAAGAATTGTGGTCACCAGTTCAGATCGAACCGGTAGTAATCAATCCGCAATGGGATGGAAAGCTTTTAGTAACTAACGATTATATATATACCAATCTTAACACCTGCAGTTTATCCTGGAAAACCATTAAAACTCCATTGCCTGGAAATAGCGAATTAAAGATCCTGTCTTCAGGAAAGTTAAAAGGACCGGATGCACTTCCTGGCGAAACGAGAACGATTTCCTTTCCGCTCGAAGATAATTTTAAAGATGCAGATATCTTTTTCTTAACTGCAATCGATGCAAAAGGGGCCGAACTATATACCTGGTCATGGCCAATCCAACATCCAAAAACAATCGTTGACAGGATAGTAAATTCAATTGATAAAAATCAAACCGAACAAATAATAGCGACTGAATCGGAAGGTAAATTAACGGCTAAAATCCATGATATGGAATTCACTTTTGATTTGAAAAATGGGCAACTTTCAACAATAAGAAACAAAACTGGAGTAATCCCATTTACAGGCGGTCCCAAACCGGTTGGCATTGATTCTCAAATCAAGCAGGTAAGTTGGAAAGTGGATTCGGATAACAACCTGTTGATCAGTGCAAAAAGCGATCAATTTCCATCTTATTTTGTCTGGAAGCTTCATCAGAATGGTATATTGGAGTTGGAAGTGGCACCAAATTTATCCCGTATCGTAGGCATTGATTTTCTAGGTGTTAGCTTTAACTATCCTGAAGAAAATATAAAATCGATGCAATGGCTAGGTAAAGGTCCTTACCGTGTTTGGAAAAACCGAATTCACGGCACCTCTTTTGGCCTTTGGGAAAAAGAGTACAACAATACCATAACAGGCGAAAGTTTCAATAACCTGATCTATCCCGAATTTAAAGGATATCATAAGGACGTAAACTGGTTGCGATTTGAAACGAACAAATCGCCGTTTACCATTTTGCTGGAAACACCAAATATTTATACCCAGGTTTTTACTCCCGCAGCACCGAAAGCAGTTTCTGGTGGGACCATGCCAGCATTTCCTGATGGAGATATTTCCTTTTTATACGAGATTCCTGGTATTGGCACCAAATTTAAGCAAGCACCTGATTTGGGGCCATCCGGACAGAAAGGTTTGGACAGTCATCATCCAGGAGACGATAATGATCCAATTCATGTCTGGTTTGATTTTAGATAATCTTTTTTGTCAAATAAAACCGTTTATGGAAATTAATTTGCCTATCCTTATAGGCTCAAGTACATTGTTAAAATACAAATATGCAGATACTACCAAATGATTTTAATTTAACATTTCATAAAATGAAGACCTTTATAATCATATCCTTCCTATTTTTTGGATTTGCTTCGGTTTCCAATGCAGAAGATTTGGAGCAGACAAAGTTATTACGGCAACCTTCCATTAGTGATCACCATATCGTTTTTGAATATGGCGCAGATTTGTGGGTTTCGGATCTGGATGGCAAAAATGTAAAACGAATTACAAGTACGCCAGCGGTGGAAAGTGACCCACACTTTTCTCCTGATGGAAACTGGATAGCTTTTACTTCAAATCGATCGGGTGTAGACGCAGTGTATTTGGTTTCCAGGGATGGTGGTGATGCTACACGACTTACCTGGTATCCGGCTTCATCATCAGCAAGAGGTTGGACTCCGGATGGGGAAAAAATACTTTATGCTTCAAGCCGGGAGTCAGCTCCTGTAGGCTTCGAAAGATTATGGACCGTATCTCCAGATGGAGGTCCATCAACTTTATTTCCAGCTCCAAGAGCTTCGGATGGTTTTTATAATAAAACCGGAGATCAGATTGTTTATAATCCTGTTTCCAGGTGGGATGTAGAATGGCGGGATTACCGTGGAGGTCAGAATACACCACTGATTATTCTCAATTTAGTTGATTTGAAAGAGATTAAACTTCCTAATGAACATACAACAGATACCCATCCTGTTTGGTTGGACGATCAAATATATTTTTTATCAGACCGAGACTTTACCACCAATATCTGGTCCTATAACACAAGTTCAGGATCAGTTGAACAGGTAACAAACTTAAAGGGATCAGATATCAAATGGCTCTCAGGAAAAGGCGGTAAGCTTGTATATGAGCGTGATGGATTAGTGTTTATTTATGATGTGCAGACTAAAGAAGCCAAACCGATTCCGATCAAAGTAATTAGTGATTTCCCTTGGATGGCTACCCGTTGGGAAAACGTGAGCGATGAGGTAAAAGCAGCAGCACTTTCACCTACCGGCAAGCGGATAATCATGGAAGCAAGAGGTGAAATATTTACTGTTCCGGTAGAACATGGAGATACCCGGGATATTTCTCAAAGTTCTGGTGCAGCAGACAGGGCTCCAATGTGGTCACCCAAAGGAGATCAGGTGGCCTGGTTTTCGGATGCCGGAAATAAGGGATATGCATTATATATCAAATCACAGGATGGATCTGGTGAATCCAGGATATTATCGATCGGTGAGTCAAAACTAGCCTGGGAACCAACATGGTCCCCCGACGGGAAATGGATCGCTTATGTAGATGATGATGTACGAATTAAAATAGTGAACGTTGAATCAGGTGTAATAAAAACTGCAGATGTTGGCGGTACAAATTTGGAACGCGGGAGTATGGGAATTTGCTGGTCTCCGGATTCAAAATGGTTGGCTTATGCCAAATCGGCTCCAAATAATTTTAGACAAATTTGGGTGTGGTCAATTGAGAATAATTCCACAAAAGCCATCACCAATAAATTTGCCGATGCATTTTCTCCAACCTGGGATCGGGATAGCAAGCATTTCTATTTCCTTGCCAGCACCGATGTTGCATTGGGATCAGGATGGGCAAATACCAGTGCGATGTCTGCTGAACCAAAGTATGGTGTTTATGTCATAACACTGGATAAAGAAGATAAATCACCTTTTGACCCGCAAAGTGATGAAGAAAAAGTAAGTGCAAATGACTCTACTAAAAACAAGGGAAAAGAGGAAGAAGAACAGAAATCTAAAAAAGACAAGAATAAAGAGGAGGAGAAAACCGAAGAGGCAAAGCAAACACCAGTTAAAATAGATTTTGAAAATATTGACCGACGCATACTCAGTCTTCCTATGCCTGTCAGTAATTATTCATATTTAAATCAAGGGCCTAAAGGGTCGGTATTTGTTTCCGAACAAATAACAGGTGCACCTTTTGCCAAACTGCAAAAGTTTGTATTAGAAGATCGTAAAGCAAAGGATTTTGTCAGTAATATCAGTTTTTCTTCGGTTTCTGCTGATGGAAATAAAATGCTGATCAAGCAAGGGAAAAGCTGGAAAGTAATCGATACAGCCAGTCCTCCAGCCGAAAGCGCTGAAGCAGTAAAAGTAAGTTTGCAGATGCAACTTGATCGAAGTGAGGAATGGCATCAAATATTTGAGGAGGTATGGAGATATGAACGGGATTATTTTTATGATCCAAACATGCATGGCAGAGATTGGCAACAAGTTTATGAACGATATGCACCGCTTGTGCCATTTGTAAAACACAGAGAAGATTTAAACTATATATTGGATCAGGTCAATGGTGAACTTTCTGTTGGTCATAGTTTTGTTGGTGGAGGAGACTTTCCATCGCTGGACACGACCTGGGTTGGTCTTCTTGGAGCAGATTTTGAAATTGAGAATGGTTTTTGGAAAATAAAGCGAATCTATTCATTTGAAAGCTGGAACCCGGGATTAAATGCCCCACTGGATAGACCAGGATTAAAAGTGAAAGAAGGTGATTATCTTCTCGGTGTAAATGGGAAAGAACTGACTGCCAATGATGATCCCTATAAATTATTGGATGGTACAAAAGATCGGCAGACTGTAATTCATGTTAATGATAAACCAGATTTTAAATCAGCAAGGAAAGAAACCGTCACGCCAATCGGTAATGAAAATTCCTTAAGACAACGGGCCTGGATCGAAGAAAATCGTCGCAAAGTTGATGAACTCTCTAATGGCAAACTGGCCTATGTCTGGGTACCCAACACAGCAGGAGCAGGGATAAACTCTTTTAACCGATACTTTTTTGCGCAGCAAGATAAAGCAGGCGCTATAATCGATGAGCGTTTCAACGGCGGTGGACTGTTGGATGATTATATGGTTGATCTAATGACTAGAAAACTTAGAGCTGCCGTGACCAACGAAGCACCAAACGGGAAACCATTACAACTACCAGCTGGAATTTTGGGACCTAAAGTATTGTTGATTAATGAGCTTTCCGGTTCTGGAGGTGATTTTTTCCCATGGGTATTCAGGCAACAAAAAGCTGGTCCGCTTGTCGGGACGACTACCTGGGGTGGATTGGTTGCCTCTTCCGTTCATTACCGAATGATTGATGGGGGATACGTGACTGCGCCTAGCAATGCCGTTTTTGATCCAATCAATAAAAAATGGATCGCAGAAAACATAGGTGTTGCACCGGATATTGAGGTGAGGCTTGATGCAATATCAAATTCTAAAGAGATCGATCCACAACTGGAGCGCGCGGTGACAGAAGCATTGAAACTGTTGAAGGAGCAAGGAGAAATTGAAGTGGTACCGCCACCATTTTCTACTCCTGCTATACCAAAAGGGAATTAATTTGCTAATACTTAAATTTAACATCAAACTATAAATACTTTTTTATCCATGAAAAAAATACTCTTAATCACCGGAGATGGTGGCGAAAGCTATGAAACGCTTTACGCCAAACACCGATTTGAAGAGGCTGGATTTGAAGCTGTGATTGCAGCGCCTTCTAAAAAGTTACTCAACCTTGTAATGCATGATTTCGAACCTGGATGGGATACCTATACCGAAAGGAAAGGCTATTACCTCGAATCGGATATTCGTATTGCCGACGCCAATGCCAGAGATTACGATGCAGTTTTAGTCATTGGAGGGAGGGCTCCGGAATATTTACGTAATGATCCGAAAGTGATTAGACTGGTTCAGGAGTTTGATAAACAAAAGAAATTTATTTTTGCGATATGTCATGGCATTCAGGTTTTAGTGACTGCCCAACTTGTTCGAGACAAAAACGTGACCTGCTATGAACATGTGAAGTTTGAAGTGGAATCATGCGGAGGAAAATTTATCGGCAAAGATCAGGCTGTACAGGACGGAAGGATTGTTACAGGGCAGACATGGCAATCGCATCCTGAATTTTACAGGCTGGTATTTAAGTGCCTTCAATAGGTCAATCGACGGTTTTTTTATTATGGGTTATAGTCAAAGTAATGTGTGCTCAGCATCATTTGGGCATTTTTTATCTTTTTTTAAAAAGTTAACCCATGATAGGTGTTAACAGCATTTTCGTAATAAATTTTAATTAATGCTTCTTCCGGTAAATTGATCCCTTTAAATGTGCCGCTAACCTCTGTTGATTCACAATCGTCGTTAGTAGCTAAATACTTCCACTCATTATGCAAGGAAGATATTAGTTTTTCAGGGTTGTTATATGCGTCAGTACCATAGAGTATCCTGTCGGAGTATTGAATTAAAAAATCCCGAACCCCATCATAGTTTTTTGCTGATTGCATTTGCAAGTGACCTAAACGTGAGGATAAATCAACTTTAAAGTTTGGGTAGGTATCAAAACGGTTCGCCAGTTCTTTTATGCTCCATTCCAAACTTCCCAAATGCGCTCCCACAAAAATCAGATTCGGATAGGAAGCAAGCACCTTATCTCTGGCTTTTATTTGCCGATCATATCCGGGTATTTCAGGGTGTAAATACGCATGGAATTCCGGGTGGTTAGCGTAGTACATCCTGTTTCTGTTCGACGTCATTTCATCGAGGGGCTGCCAGCAATTTTTGGGCTCACCCAAATGGGCTAGTACCGGAATTTTATTTTCACTTAAATAGTTGAATAGCGGTTCAAAAAATAAATCATCAATCATTAAATAGGATTGATCCGATGGTTTTATTATTTCCATGCCGATGTTTTTCCAAATTTTGACACCGACTGCACCGTTTTGAATTGATTTTTTAATGCGGTCAAATAGTTTTTGGTACCAACCATCAGATTCCCAACCGTCCATTTCAAAACTGGTAATATAGCTAAAGTAGCGTTTGTGTTTTTCAATATAAGTTAAGGCCACAGTTTCCTGTTCTTCCAATGAGGGAAATACGTTTGCATCGGTGTTTATATTCAGGTATCTGACATTATAATCCAGCGCAATTTTTCCATAGATCGGATTGTACGATGTCGAATGAAAGTGCGCATCAATTTTTGGAAAATGCTCAAATGAAACCATGCTGTTTTACTAAAATGTCATTTTATAAACGTTCGTCTCTTTTATCTCGAAACCTAAATTTAAATATAATTTAGTCGCTGTAACTCTTGATGATTTTGAGGTCAGCATCAGTAATCCAACCTGTTGTTGCTTAGCGAAATGTATTGCGAATTTCATAAGTTGTTTCCCTACGCCCTGACCACGGTAAGTTTCGCCTACGACCACGTCTTCTATCCATGCCTTTTTTCCCAGAGGGGAGATGTAAATGCCCATGGTCAGCATGCCCATGCAAACTTCATGATCGTCCAATGCAAAAAATAAATGGCTATTATCATCAGCAATGAGTTCGTTCAACAATTGCGTGGTCATGGATACTTTTTCTTCTACCAATGAATTTAAAAAAAGGTCAATGTTGTTTTTTGTTTCAAGCGTGTACTGGGTGATTTCTGTGATTTTCATTTTGGGATATGTTGTATCGAAAAAAGCATTTCTTTTTGAATTTGATGTTGATTATTTAGGTTCATAAAGTTAAATAGGTTCTGGGAAAAAGTAAGATTAAATCGTTATCAATACTGCAAAATATCGAACATGGACGGCCTATAAATCAATCGAATAAATCCTTTGGATGTTTCCTTTATGGCGTTGGCGTTACTATTTTATGTTAAATTTTTTTGAATTTCGACGCGAATCCCAGATTCTGACAACTTCAATGTATTGTTCCTTAATCAGGTAGTAAATTAAATATTGACGAACAATTTTTATGCGGATGTTTTTATAGTTAGTCTTTTTTCCCAGTTCGGGTTGAATGGATAAACTATTTAGTGATTTGTCAAATAACTTGTCAAGTTTTCCACTATATGTTTTTGACTTATTTCTGTCAATCCAGAATTCGAGAATGTCGAGTTTATCATGAATAGCTTATAGAGTCCACTTTATCTCTTTTTTAGCCATTCTTTGGTCATTTTCTTTGTTTCATCATTAGTCAGGATGTTTCCAGATTCAATGTCTTTCAGCCCTTGGTCAATAAATGATTTCTGTTCATTCGTCAGTTGAATTTCATCTCCAATCATTTCCAATTCTAATTCAACAATTTCCATGATTTCTTCAAGGATTGATTCATCGTCTATATGAGTGATCTTATTGATGAGCTTTTCTTTTGTATTCATACTTGAAATATACTAAAACTTTCTTAATTGATAGCTTTGGCCCGATGGTAAGTATATGCAAAGTAGGCGATTGCGGGCTTCAAACTCATCAAGTTACCAACCAAATTAACTGCGGGCGATAACGCCCAAAAACCACTGAAATCCTTATGAATCATACACATTGTTGTTTACTGGCATTCTTATATTTTTATAAATTTCCTAAAATTATTCCTATCAATCACATGTCCCTCAGCTTTATAGGTGTCCATAAAATTCTGAGGAAATCTAGTCTTTTTATTATTCCATTTGAATTCAAATCCAGTAATTTGGCCATTATTCTCTTCTACAAAATCAATTTCCTGTTGTTGTTTTGTTCTCCAAAAATACATTTTTGCAAAAGTGTCTTTATAAAGATTTTGTTTTCGCCTTTCTGACACTAAAAAATTCTCCCATAAAGCTCCTTTGTCAATTCTTAAATCCAATTGGTTAAAATTGCTAATAATCATATTTCTGATACCATTGTCATAAAAGTAGATTTTCCTATTCTGCTTTATTTCGTTTCGAATATTACGGCTAAAACTATTTAATTTAAAAACGATGTATCCTTTTTCTAAAACATCGATATACTTTTGAACCGTAATTTTATTGATTCCAATCAGTTGTGAAATCTCATTGTAATTAACCTCACTCCCCATTTGTAATGCCAACGCTTGCATTAATTTTTCAAGAACTTCAGGTTTTCTAATGTCTGAAAATGCTAGAATATCACGATACAAGTAGCTATTTACAAGGTTTTTTAATACCTCTCTTTCTTTTCCTTGATTATTAATAACTTCGGGATAAAGTCCATATAGTAATCTGTTTTCTATTTGCTGTTCTGATTTTATAAATCCGATTTTATTTTCATATTCTTCCCAAGAAATAGGAAACAATTCATATTCCCATTTTCTGCCAGTTAATGGCTCATTCAATTCATTTCCTAAATCAAATGATGATGAACCACTAACAAACAACTGAACTTTTTTGAATTGGTCAGTAATGATTTTTAAAGTCAAACCGATTCCTGGTATTCTTTGAGCCTCGTCCAGAAAAATATATTTATAATCGCCAATAAATGTCCGAATCTGCTCAGTCGTTGGGCTTTGCAAAAGATTTCTTGTTGCAGGGTCGTCCGCGTCTAGTAATAAATAATCTTTGTCTTTTAGAATCTCGTTAAGCAAGGTTGTTTTTCCAACTTGTCGTGCTCCTACAACAACTATAGCTTTCCCTCCGTTAATCTTTTCTTTTATTGTATTTTCTATTGTTCTATCAAACATCTTTTTATTTCAAAGCTACATTTAAATATTGTAATGACCAATAGTTATGCTTTTATGTCATTTAGATGTCGCGATGTCGTTTACTCGTAAAGGGAATATGAACATTTTATGCTTTGTTAGGCAAGATACTCTCATAAGATATTTAAAATCTATATTTCGGAGGGACAATATTTTTTAACCTTAGGAACACCGTTGCCTGGGCAATATGATGAATCGTGTGATTATACCCCAATGTAATTATGTCGAAAATGCTAAATCCCTTCCAGGGCTCCACATCTGATTTTGCATGCTTGATATTGTATAGATCATCTATATTTATTTCATCTAAAGCCTTATTGAAATGGGCAAAAGCATAATTTAAATAATCAGAAACTGCGGTTTTATTATTTGGTTCTGGTTCATTATCTGAAACAGAGCCGTCCAGTACCTCGGCATACACATTCAAGCCACTTCCTATATGTGAAAATAGCTTTGCGTATGACATTATTTCGGGATTAGGCCTATAATTGAAGTCGGATGAAGGCATGGCATCGAAAATTTCAAAACAATAAGTTTGGCTGTTATTCCATCTGACTTTAAAGTTTTTCAACCACTGGTAAGAATCGAGATTCTTACTTGCTACAGGATTACTGGAAAGAAGTAGAAAAGGGCTAAATCCTGCAATTAATTCCAAAGATTTTCTTCTATGCATATTTTGTTATATTATGTTGTCTAACGGCTCGGCTAGCATGGGAAGGGATTAAATCGTTGCGCAGGCCTGGCTGCTACAGGCAGCCTTGCGTGTTGGGTCCGTTTTAATCTCCCGAAGTACCAGACTGTGAAAGCGCTAGAAACTCACGAAGAAACCCAATGGATGCTCGCCATTGTTATGCTGAGTGATTACTATATGATGAGATTGTCTCCAGTTCTTTCTTCTTTTTATATTTTTCCTCTTCTAAATCATAGTCATCTTGTAGCCCCAACCAAAATTTAGGACTAGTTCCAAAATATTTGGACAGTCTAAGGGCCGTATCTGCAGTAATTCTCCTATTCCTTTTTAATATTTCACTTATTCTTGTTTGAGGAATAAAGGTTTCCTTGGAAAGTCTGTATGCTGTAATGTTAAGTGGAATTAGAAATTCCTCTTTTAATACTTCTCCTGGATGTATATTACTAAGCCTTGTCATAGTTCATATATTAATGATAATCTACAATTTCTACTTCGAATGCATTGTCATTTGCCCAAATGAAAATAATTCTCCATTGTTTGTTTATTCGAACACTGTAAAAGTCCTTTAAATTCCCACTAAGCTTTTCCAAATGATTGGATGGTGGAATTCTTAAGTCGTTTATATTCTGTGCGTTATTAATCATTCTAAATTTTCTACGAGCCACATTCTGAATTTCATTCGGTAACTTGTTAGAACGAATACCTTCCCATATTTTCTCTGTTTCCTTATTACCGAAACTTTTAATCATATTTTATTCCGCCTTACGTTACTAACGTCAAAAATAAGTAAAAGGATTCGTATATTCAAATTTTTCACGTTCATGCGGCATAACGTCTCGGCTAGCATGCGTAGGGATTAAATCGCTGCGCGGGCCTGGCTGCCTTTGGCAGCCGTGCGTGTTGGGAACGTTTTAATCCCCCGAAGTACCAGACCGGGACCACGCTTGAAACTCGCAATAAAACCCTATGAATGCTCGCCATTGTTGTGGGGAGTTTTATTCAATTAATTCAAGTTTATCAACCAATTTACTATTGGTGAAGTAATTTTTTTCCTTTTTAAAGCAACTGTCACTAGCATCCATATCTATAGTTTCAAACTTTGTTTTTATAGTAATTTGAAATCTTTCATGGTAAAATCCACGGGATAGGATCCAATATTTTTTCAGCTCCTCGTTTGCCATCCCAAATGTTGATAAAAGAAAGGTTATGCTTAGAGGCCAAATTTTTTCTTTACCTCTTTTTATGGATATTGAATTAGTATGTTCTGTTGTTAGTGGAATACAATAGAATTTCTGTCGATCATTTATTCTAAGTAGTAATCCGTTTTCAAATTTCTCAAAATTGCATCTTGCATTTTCATTTATTTGGTCACGTCCTGAATTTATAAATCTCAGGTTATATAAACTGCTTCCAGAAGAACTAACAATTTTTCCTTTACTTTCTGAATA
>JAHEMV010000076.1 GCA_024643455.1 Cytophagales bacterium | reverse complement strand
TGGAAGTTAGTGGTTATCCAGCTGAAGAGATAGAAATTGCAGTGGATGAAAATAAATTACGGGCATATAATCTTACGTTTAGAGAAGTTGCAAATGCTGTAGCAGGAACCAATATTTTGGTAACGGGAGGTTCGATTAAAACGGAGACAGAAGAATTTCTTATTCGTGTAAGCAACCGAGCCTATTATGGCGTGGACCTTGATTATATTGTTGTAAAATCTGATCCTTCAGGGAATAAAGTACGATTGACAGATGTTGCAACCGTACGCGATAGATGGTCTGAAAATCCAAACCGATCCTATTTCAATGGTCGGCCTTCAGTAACCGTTGAAGTCAGTACAACCAATTCCGAAGACCTTATTTCAGTAGCAGATTTGACGAAGGAATACATTGAGACCTTTAATGAAACCCATTCAAACGTTCATCTTGATATCACAAGAGACTCATCGCAAGTCATTGTCGAACGGACGAAATTATTATTGACAAATGGAGCTCAGGGAATATTTGTGGTATTATTATGCCTTGCACTCTTTCTAAAACCTCGGTTAGCGTTTTGGGTTGCAGTTGGCATTCCGGTCTCATTTTTTGGGATGTTCATTTTTGCGAGTGCTATGGGCGTTACCATAAATATACTGTCCTTATTCGGAATGATTATCGTTATCGGTATACTGGTTGATGATGGGATTGTAATTGCGGAAAACATTTATTTTCATTATGAAAATGGCAAAAATCCCATTCGTGCCGCTATTGACGGAACAATGGAAGTTATTGCGCCGGTTACTTCAGCCATTATTACTACTCTGATTGCATTTGCAACATTTTTCTTTCTCGATGGTAGAATAGGAGAGTTTTTTGGAGAAGTGGCCATTATCGTGATTCTGACATTGACAGTTTCTTTGGTTGAAGCAATTCTTATTCTTCCAGCACACGTTGCGCATTCCAGGGCACTTTCCAAAGATCAAAAAACTTATATTTTCAACAGGTGGGCCGATCGATTTATCTCCTGGATGAGGGATACACTATATGGTCCTTATCTTAAATTTTTCTTGCAAAATAAATTTTTAGGTTTTGCCATTCCTATTGCTATGCTGGCAGTAACCCTAGGTTCCATGGGTGGAGGGATTATTAGGTTCACTTTTTTCCCGACTATAGCAAGTGATCGGGTTTCTATAACATTGAAAATGCCCCAGGGAACTAATGAAAGTCTAACAGATTCATTAATTACCAAGATAGAAGAAGCTTCATGGCTTGTAAATGAAGACTTCACAAAGAAGCAATCTGATCACCAGCAGGTAGTTCAAAATATTATCAAAACGATAGGACCGGGAACTTCAAATGCATCTTTGAATATAAACCTATTACCAGGTGAAGAACGTGACTTTCCTTCCTTTGCCATTGCATCAGCGATTAACGAAAAGGTCGGGCCATTGTACGGTATAGAAAGTGTTGAATTTGGTTCGGGGGGTAATTTTGGAGGTAAGCCGATCTCTGTTTCTTTAATGGGGAATAATATTGACGAACTTAAAGAAGCCAGGGATATCTTGGAAACCGCGCTAAAAGGGAATTCTTTATTGAAGGATGTCTCGGATAATAATCCTGAAGGAATTAAAGAAATAGCCATTCGTCTAAAAGAAAGTGCTTATCCACTTGGATTCACCCTGAGTGATGTTATCAGTCAGGTAAGAAGCGGATTCTTTGGCCTTCAGGTACAGCGATTTCAACGAAGGAGAGATGAAATTAGGGTTTGGGTACGATACGATAGAGAGGAGAGAAGCTCCATTAAAAACCTGGATGACATGCGCATAATGAGCCCAACCGGACAACGGGTTCCTTTGAGTGAAATAGCATCTTATGAAATTGCAAGGGGAGAGATTTCAATAAATCACCTTGATGGAAGACGTGAGATTCGTGTTGATGCGGATTTAAAAGATCCGTCAAATAGTGCAACTGAAATCATGGGCAATATTAAACAGGAACTGCTACCGGTAATTCAGGCTCAATTCCCATCGGTAACGGCATCTTTTGAAGGGCAAAACCGAGAAGCAAATAAGACTTCAGGATCTGCAGGAATGGTGTTGCCAGTAATCGTCTTTTTGATTTTTATTATTATCACCTTCACATTCAGATCATTCAGCCAGCCAATTATGCTCATGCTCATGATTCCATTTAGCTTAATTGGGGTGGCATGGGGACATTGGATACATAATTTTCCAATCAATATTACTTCATATCTGGGAATAATAGCTTTGATAGGGATTGTCGTCAATGATGGTTTGGTTTTAATTGAAAAGTTTAATGGTTTTCTCAAAGAAGGGTTAAAATTTGATGACGCACTCCTGGAGGCGGGGAAATCACGATTCAGAGCAATCTTTTTAACATCCATAACTACCATTGGAGGATTATCTCCCTTGATCTTCGAAAAAAGCAGGCAAGCACAATTTTTAATTCCTATGGCAATAGCCGTAGCTTACGGTATTGCGCTTGGTACTGTACTCAACCTGGTTTTGTTGCCATTGATGCTTTCGTTAGGTAATAACTTTAAAGTGCATTGGAAATGGTTAACTACAGGAATAAAGCCTACAAAAGAGGAAGTTGAAAGAGCAATTATTGAACAAAAAGCAGAACAAGATGAAATTGAATAAATATATATTTTTAATTGTAATAGTTTTAGTTACGGAAGTACATGCTCAGGATTCCTTGCTTTCGAAAAGAGAAGCTGTTGATATGGCTCTTGAAAATAACTATGATATAAAAATAGCAGAAGGAACCGTGGAGCAGGCACAAAATAATGCCAGTATTTACAATAGTGGGTATTTACCAAGCCTTGCGGCGAATGGGGGAGCCAACTATAATGTAAATGATAACCTGGTAGAATATCAGGATGGTTCCAGTCAGGATGTGAAAGGTGCACAGACCTATTCCTTCAGTGGTGGAGTGGCATTGAACTATACGGTGTTTAACGGTTTAGGCAGAAAATATAATTTTGAACGGCTAAAGGAAAATTACAACTTGTCAGAGTTGCAGGCCCGGCAGGTCATAGAAATCTCCGTGCTGAATTTATTTGCAGTTTATTATCAGGTGGCTCGTTTAACGCAAAATGTAAATAGTCAGATCGAAACAATTGAAATTTCGAAAAGAAGATTGTTGCGTGCACGATATGGGTACGAGTATGGTCAAAATACACAATTGGATGTCTTGAATGCCGAAGTGGATTTTAATAATGATAGCATAACCTTTTTAAATTTGAAGCAAGAACTTGAAAATGTAAAAAGGGATATCAATGTTTTATTGGGGAGAGATGTAAATGTTTTTTTTGAAGTGGATACCACAATTACCTATATGGAGGGTTTAATCCCTGATGAATTGATGGATCATGCCATGCATAATAATGTAGGCGTACTTCAGGAAGAAGGGCTATTAAAAACCGCAGAATATGGCATTAATATTAATAAAGCAGATTTAATCCCAAGAATCGGTGTTAGTGCGGCCTACAATTATAATGATCGTTTCAATGATCCCACCTCGTTTTTTAAACACCAGACTTCACTGGGGCCGACAATAAATGCCAATTTATCATGGAATATTTTTGATGGTGGATTTACAAAAGTCCGGATACAAAATTCAAAAATAGCCGTAGAGAATCAACTAATTTCCATGCAACAAACCAAGCAGGTCCTTCAACGGAATGTAAATAATGCATGGGGATTTTATCAAAATGCGCGATTTGTATTGGAGGCTGAAAAGAAAAACCTTCAGACGAATCAACGAAATTTTGAGCGTACTATGGAGCAGCAAAAGCTTGGACAAATCACCTCTATCGAATTCAGACAGGCACAGTTAAACCTGCTCAATGCCAAATTGAATTTTAATCAAGCTAAGTACTCAGCAAAAACTGCCGAACTTGCTTTATTGCAATTGAGTGGAGACTTGATGATGGCAGAGTTTTAAACAATAAAAATTCAACTTATATTGTATGAAAGTATTATCCTGAACTCAATAGGTTCGGTTTAAAATATATTTTTTGTAATGTTAATTTTTATACAATGAATGACTCAATGTTTAAAAAATCAATAATTGCGCTCATATTTTTTATTTTTTCAAATTCTATTTCATATAGCCAATTACCCAAAATTCAAGTGAAAGGGAATTCCTTTTTGAAAGAAGATGGAGCGAAAATTATTTTCCGTGGTGTAAATGCCAGTGATCCTGCAAAACTGGTTCGTGATGGTCACTGGAATAAAGCGTACTTTGAAGAGGCAAAAAAATGGGGGGCCAATATCGTGCGATTTCCTGTCCATCCGGAACAATGGCGATTGCATGGGGAAACAGAGTATTTGCAGTATCTTGACCAGGGAGTGCAATGGGCTACTGAGAACAATTTATACGTGATTATCGATTGGCATAGTATCGGAAATCTGCGTTCTTCACTCTATCAAAACAGTTCATATGATACTGATCTAAAAGAAACCTATCGGTTCTGGAAGACCATGTCTGAGCATTATAAAGGGAATAATGCCGTTGCATTTTTCGAACTGTACAATGAACCCACTACTATTCATGGTCAGCTGGGTACTTGTTCCTGGCAACAATGGAAAGAAATTATGGAGGAAATAATCACAATTGTCAGGGCCAATGGCTCTGAGGCAATTCCGCTGATTGCAGGATTTGATTGGGCATACGATCTAACAGAAGTGAAAGAACATCCTTTAAAAGCCAGTGGTATTGCTTATGTCAGTCATCCATACCCTCAAAAACGTGAAAAACCCTGGGAAGAAAAGTGGACAAAAGATTGGGGATTTGTTGCTGAAAAGTATCCAGTAATGCTTACTGAAGTTGGTTTTTGTGGTGCTAACGATAGAGGTGCTCATATCCCGGTGATTAGTGATGAATCATATGGTGATACTTTAGTAAAATATTGTGATGATCGGGGCATCTCTTATGTAGTTTGGGTATTTGACCCAAACTGGGCTCCAATGATGTTTAGTGACTGGAATTTTACGCCAACACGTCAGGGGGTGTATTTCAAGAAGATATTGCAAGGATATCAGTATGATTAATGATGAATTGAGCATACTTGTATTTGCTTTGAAATCAAAAAAAACTCAGATCCATGCCAATATGAATCTGAGTTTTTTATAGTTTGATTTTTTGACTTGAAGTATTCCAGAAGTGAACTATATGGGTTTAGTCATAGTTGAGGCTGATGTCACCGTCTGAAGTAATTAGTTCAACAGCGATTCCACCACCCCTGATTTTCCCCGTAATATGATGGTCACTTGTATCTCCTGAAAAATTCTCCAGCTTAGTATGAATATCTTCTCCTTTCAAATCCAGATCCAATCCCAATCCATCCGGGATCGTCACCGAAATATCACCATCACTTGTTTTCAGATAAAGTGAATTGTTGAGTAAACTCAAGTCTCCACGGATATCACCGTCTGAAGTTTGTGCTCTGAGAGAGCCTTTCATAGATTCAAAGACAATATTTCCATCAGAGGTTTTTGCATTGTTGTCGCCTTGAGTTTCGGTGAGGAATATATTTCCATCGCTGGTCACCGCATCGATGCCACCTTCAATTTTCAGTGCCTTTATACTTCCATCACTGGTTTTACAGTTTGCAGCGCCCTGAATATTTTCAACGTTGATATTTCCATCACTGGTCAACAATTCGCTCGATCCATAGATATTTGATGCATCAATATTTCCATCTGATGTTTGTGCCTGTAGATTCCCCTTGATTTTTTCAACTGAAATATTTCCATCGCTGGTTTTGCATTGTTGGTTTCCTTCAAAATCATTCATGGAGATATTTCCATCCGAAGTTTTTAATGCACAGGAAGTGAGTCGTGGAGCATTAATTTGCATGGAGACATTATAGCGATCTTTCCAGTTTTTAATCCAATTCGATTCTTTTTGAATGATCTTGATCTCCAGCCGATCATTATTACTCATAATTTCGACATCAAGATGTTCTCTCAATTCATCCAGATCCATATCCAAAATACGATTGTCTTTTCTAACAATAAAAAATACTTCAACCATATTTGATTCTTTTGAATTTACACGGATAAAGCCATCACTTGTTGTGATTGAAATTTGGGCAGGAGTGGAAATTCTATATGTTTCCCGAAATGAAAATTCATCCGGTGCCTGGGCTAATACACTAGTAGCAAGAAAAATTCCAGATGCAATAATTCCTAAAATACGTTTCATTTTGTGTGATTTGGTTTGTTTCAATTAAAGTTAAATAGGATCTGATCACATCTGCAACAAAGGAATTATAAATGGTTAGATGACGACATAGGAGGCAATTATAGTTTTTATTCTATTGGGGAAAAACCAACGCATATCCTCTGGTGATTAAATGGCACGCCATCAGATTATCATTTATCAGCGTTTGATTTACAATCTGATTGCATTTTCCTAATTTCATTATGTGGAGTCAAAAATTATTGGATATCGCGGTATTGCTAATAGTGATCGGATCATTATTTCCGGTCATGCTTTTGAAAAACATAAAGTTCGGCTGGTAGATTCTGCGCATGGGAAACGAAAAAATCTGAAACAAACTATGCGGAGATTTCATGCTCAGCCACTTAAAATGACTGCTATTGATGTAATTATCAATGAAAAAGCATATAGGGTAAGGACCAATAGTAAAGGCTTTTTTACGTGCGAAGTAACGCATATGCATAATGAACCGGGATGGTATCCTTATGAATTGTATTGGAAACGGAATGATAAACGATTTGAAAGTGAATATTATGTATCGGATGACCATGAAACCGGAGTCATTTCCGACATTGACGATACGCTGCTTGTTTCGCACAGCACCAGAATGATTAGAAAAATGGCGCTACAACTTTTTAAAAATGCGCATACCAGGAAAACAATTCCTCTTCTTATAAATTGGCATGGATATTTAAAAGACATGAATGATGCAAATCATCCGCGAGATTTTTTTTATGTGTCGAATAGTGAATGGAATTTGTATGATTTTTTAATTGATTTTTTCTCAATCAATGAATTGCCTAAAGGTGTATTTTTTTTACAAAACCTAAAGCGAGGAGTGAAAGACTTCATTTATTCAGGTAAAACTCATAAGAGTCATAAGGTTAGCAGTATTGAGTTTCTCATGCGTTTCTATCCATTGAAAAAGTTTATCCTTGTTGGTGATAATGGCCAAAAAGACATGGATATTTATTATAACATTGTGTCCAGGTATCAAGGGAGGATAAAAGGTGTCATGATAAGGAAATTGCTTTATATCAAAAATGATGCGACTATCCAGACCTATAAAGAAAAAATAAATCATTGTAATGTGCCATTTGTGACTTTTAGCTGATCGTGATCAACGAATTGGACACCTCTATTCCGGCACCTTTTTTATTCAACGGCCTTAAGCATCATCGTCAGACCATTTTGGAATTGATAAAAAAATCAAAAGAAAAAGGTGCATCGATAGAAGAAGTTTCTATTGTCTTAAAAAAAGTAGGGAATTCAATGATTGACCTGTACTTTGGAAAACTAAGCCCAGCTTTGATCGAAGCGGAAATCAGAAATGAACTTATAATGCATAATTTTTTTTATCAAGAAGATTACATTGATTATATCAATAGATCATCCAAAAAGTATAGAAATTTGTTTTTAAGTGATGGGTCGGAATGGACCCTACTTGCTGGCAGAGATGTAAAAAGATATGTGCATATTCATCCCTCCAGAGGATCAAAATATACCAGAAGAGTAAATGCCCTGGCCTGTAAAACGGCGATTCTGCTTATGATTTTTTTTGAAAAGGAAATTATTGATTCAGACCTGCTTCCAATAGTAAACCTGGTAAGAAGTGATTTTCTTGGCGCATCACCGGTCAAAAGCCATGCGGGTACAAGGAGACTGCAAAATGTATTGGATCTGCTTAAAATAACCAGTTTTTAAATTAATAAATGCCTGTTTTTCAAAATAGACTCCATGAAAATGTAGCATTTAAATAAAATTAATTGTTTTAAATCTAAATGGTTCATGAGATTTATTGACCATCAAAAAAACAATTTTATTATCATTTTAAAATACCTCAAATCTTGAATCTTTCAAGATTATGGTTCATCTTCGCGTAATCAATTGAAAGTGGTCTTAAATAGCAATATTTTGGCCCAAACAGAAGTAATGAAAATAACGCAGCTACTAATCACTTCAGCAAGTTTTCCTAAAAACACATTCATTTTTTATGATTCTGTTTGTTGTAGGATGGCTTGCGATCCAGCTTTGCGATCAGCACACTGTTCGCGTTCGATAGTTGCTTACCCATCAGCTTCTGTTTCGAAGTACATTTCTTTTTAATTACAATCAAATATCATTCAAATGGCTAGAGTATTTAATTTTTCTGCAGGTCCGGCTACATTACCGGTTGAAGTGCTCGAAAAGGCACAAAAAGATTTAGTAGATTATAAAGGGACAGGAATGTCCGTTATGGAAATGAGTCATAGGTCGTCCGATTATATGGCGATTTTTGGTAATGCCATGGATAATCTACGCAAATTGATGTCTGTTCCTGACAATTACGAAATCCTGTTTACTCATGGAGGTGCTTCAAGTCAGTTTGCAATGGTTCCGTTAAACCTGTTTTCAAAAAGCAAAAAGGCCGACTATATTCATACTGGAGAATGGTCAAAAAAAGCTATTGCTGAAGCAAAAAGGTACGGCAATGTAAATGTTGTGGCTTCATCTGAAGACAAAACCTTTAGCTATATTCCTAAAGTGACCAGCAAAATGTTTGATCCGGATGCTGACTATGTTCACATTACAACAAACAATACCATTTATGGAACTACCTTTCCATCCTTGCCGGAAGTTGGCAATGTTCCTTTGGTGGCAGATATGTCCTCGAATATTTTATCTCAAGTCTACGATGTTAACAAGTTTGGGATCATTTATGCCGGTGCACAAAAAAACATAGGCCCGGCAGGTATCGCTATTGTCATTATTCGAAAGGACCTGATTGGAAAAGCGATGGACATTACGCCAACTATGTTCAATTACAAAACATATGCGGATAATGGATCCATGTTTAATACTCCTCCAACCTATACCGTTTATATTGCTGGGTTGGTTTTCGAGTGGTTACTTGAACGAGGAGGTGTATCGGCTATGCAAAAGATCAATGAAGAAAAAGCAGGTTGGCTCTATGATTTCCTTGATAATTCAAAGTTATTTAATGCAACGGTTCAAGTTGGTTCAAGATCAACAATGAATGTTCCTTTTATAACTGGCAGTGAAGAGTTGGATGCTAAATTTATAAAAGAGGCTTCTGCAAAAGGGTTAAAAACATTGAAAGGCCATAGGACTGTTGGTGGGATGAGGGCTAGTATTTACAACGCGATGCCACAAGAAGGAGTGAGGGCTTTGGTTAACTTTATGAAAGAATTTGAACTGAAAAACAAATAATTTTTTGATCTAAACCATATGTTTAAAATACAAACTTTAAATAAAATAGACGCTGAAGGGCTTCATAGATTTTCGATGAATAATTATGAAGTTGCTTCAGAATTTTCAGCTCCGGATGCTATTCTTGTTCGAAGCGCCAAAATGCATGATATGGCTTTCCCGGAAGCCCTAAAAGCCATCGGAAGAGCAGGCGCCGGAGTAAATAATATTCCCATTGATAATTGTACTGATAAGGGAATTGTGGTCTTCAATACGCCGGGAGCCAATGCAAATGCGGTGAAAGAATTGGTGATCGCTTCCATGCTAGTATCAAGTCGAAATCTTGTTGATGGCATCAACTGGGGGAAAACCTTAATTGGAGAGGGTGATGCCGTACCCAAACTTGTTGAAACTGGTAAATCCAATTTTGTAGGTCCTGAATTGCTGGGTAAAACATTGGGCGTAATTGGACTTGGTGCGATAGGCATGTTGGTGGCCAATGCTGCTGAAGCTTTAGGCATGCGCGTTGTTGGATTTGATCCATACATATCCATTGATTCCGCCTGGGCACTTTCTAAAAATGTAGAGAAAGCTCTAAGCCTGGACAGCCTGTTAAGCCAGTCAGATTATATAAGTTTACACATTCCTTTGCTCGATACGACTCAGGGTTTCATCAATAAAGCTAAGTTTGAAATCATGAAAGATGGAGTCCGGATCATGAATTTTGCACGCGGTGGGCTTGTGAATGTGGATGATCTGTTTGCTGCTATTGAAAAAGGTAAGGTGGCTGGTTTTGTCACTGATTTTCCGGAAGAAAAGTTATTGGATCACGACAAAGTAATTTGTGTTCCTCATTTGGGAGCGTCGACTCCTGAATCTGAATTGAACTGTGCAGTAATGGTGGTTGATCAGGTTCGCGATTTTCTGGAGAATGGAAATATAAAAAACTCTGTAAATTTTCCAAACTGTGGCATGGCGCGAAATGGTGGCCGACGTTTGATCATCGCTAACAAAAACGTCCCAAAGATGGTAGGAAACATCACAGCGGTTCTGGCAGATGAGAATATCAATATCGCTGATATGTTAAATAAAAACAGGGGAGAAATTGCATACAATATCATAGATATTGATGGAGAATTATCAGAATCTGTGATTCAAAAAATCCGCAGCATTCCTGGAATTATCATGGTGAGGTTGCTTCAACCAATCAAATAGAACATAGTTTGAAGTTATTGACTGATAAGACCATCAGTCAATAACTTCAATATTTCACTAACAACTAATTAACAATAATGGCCAAAATTAAAGCGTTCAAAGGGTTAAGACCTGTAAAGGAAAAAGTACAGCTTGTTGCCAGTAGACCGTATGACGTACTCAATACTGCAGAAGCAAAAAAAGAAGCTGAAGGGAATCCATATTCTTTTTTGCATGTTGTAAAACCTGAAATAAATTTTCCTTCAGATCAAAATCCATATGCCCCCGAGATTTATAAAAAGGGGAAAGAAAATTTCGATTTGTTTATGGAAAATGGGGTCTTTTTTCAAGACGATAAAGAATGCCTCTACATATATCGTTTGACCATGAATGGCAAATCTCAGGCAGGTATCGTTGCCGCTGCCGCTATTGACGATTATTTCAATAATGTCATCAAAAAGCATGAACTTACTCGTCCTGACAAGGAGGAAGATCGAAAAAAGCATGTTCGGGTATCAGAAATGAATGCTGAGCCGGTATTCTTTGCTTATCCTGCTGTTAAAAAATTGGACGAAATTGTCGATCAAATTGTAGCACGTAAGGCTGAATATGATTTTGTTGCTGAGGATGGTATCCGACATGAACTTTGGGTTGTTAATGATGATAATGTTGGTAAAATCATTGCTGAGTTCGATAAACTTCCTGCAACATACGTAGCTGATGGTCATCACAGAACAGCCGCTGCAGCACTTGTGGGGCAAGATTTGAGGGATGAAAATAAAAAGTTTACCGGCAAAGAAGCCTTCAACTATTTTCTTGCAGTTCATTTTCCGGACAATCAACTGACCATCATCGACTACAACCGTGTGGTAAAAGATCTCAATGGCAATACCAAGGAAGAGTTTGTCGATAAATTGAGAAAAAGCTTTGATTTGAAACTGTTGGGTACAGCCCAGGCAAAGCCTGGAAAACTCCATGAATTTGGTATGTATTTGGAAGGGGTGTGGTATGCGCTTACAGCCCATACGAATACATATGACGACAGCGATCCGATTGGCGTACTGGATGTGACCATACTTTCCAATGAAATATTAAATCCGGTTTTGGACATAAAAGATCTCCGCACAGATAAACGGATCGATTTTGTTGGAGGAATTCGTGGACTAGGTGAATTGGAAAAACGCGTGGATAGTGGAGAAATGAAAGCCGCATTTGCATTATTTCCAGTTTCCATGAACCAATTGATCGACATTGCCGATAGCGGCGCAATCATGCCGCCAAAAACTACCTGGTTTGAGCCAAAGCTTAGAAGCGGTTTAGTTGTACATAGTTTGAAATAATGAATTTTAGTGAAAAGTATTTCAACTTTATTGACAGGCTCGATTTTCCTGAGTCGCTACCCGGTGGAGTTGAAATACTTAATCCTTTTAAAATTGAGGAGACTTATTCACTTTCTAAATCATTTTATACAAAATATTATAGTGATTCCAATCCCAGGTTATTTTTAATTGGCATCAACCCGGGAAGGTTTGGCGCTGGAATCACAGGAGTGCCATTTACCGATCCGATCCGCCTGGAAACAAAATGCAATATTCCCAATGAGCTGGCAAAAAGACAGGAGCTTTCATCCGTCTTTGTTTACGAAATGATTGAAGCTTTTGGCGGAGTGAACGCATTCTTTTCAAAAGTGTTTTTTACCAGTGTTTCCCCATTAGGATTTGTGAAGGATGGTTTAAATATCAATTATTACGATATTCCAGCACTTGCAAAATTTCTGGAACCGTACATGGTACAATCCCTGCGTGAGCAAATTGAAATAGGAGGTAAAAAAGAGATTGCATTCAGCATGGGAAAAGGCAAGAATATCCAGTATTTGCAGTATCTCAATAAAAAGTATGCTTTATTTGAAAAAGTAGAACCCCTACCTCATCCCCGGTGGATTATGCAATATCGACTCCGCCGGAAAGCAGAATTTTTGGATGAATATATTGATAAGATATCCATGGCCATATAACAATTGCATTCCAAACGAGTTTTACTTTAATAAAAATTATTGTCATGGCCGATAAAAATATTACCAAAACCTACTATAAAGATGATCTCATCGTAAAATGGGAGCCTCATAAATGCATTCATTCTGCTATTTGTTTTCATGGATTGCCTGCAGTTTTTGATCCACGAAAACGGCCATGGATCAGTATGGAGGGAGGCTTGAGAGAGGATATTATTCGCCAGGTTAAAAAATGTCCATCCGGTGCTTTATCGATACAACAAGACGAGAAAGTGTGATGCTCAATACAAACAAAAAATAGAATCCCATTTTTTATAAAAAAGATGAAAAGTATAATTTACTCTGTACTTCGGGGATTTTTCACTTTTATTGTAGGAGAATATTTTGCCAGGATTATTCTTGCTTTGGGGCTAAATTTTTTCACCGGGATTATTTATTTTTCATTTAAAAAAATCGATTTAGTTATCGCACCATTTCTTTCTCACCAATAAACTATCCGCATTATAGTTTTCAATAACTTGGGGAATGAATCGATATTGGAATTAATTCATTAAACCAGATTGGATTTAAGGTGCAAGATGAGTGAAAATTTGATACACGATATTTTTTGCCCTTATTAATCTTTGAGTGAAGGCTTTACTATAAAATGGATTAAAGATTTACAAATTCATAGTCCAACGTGCCATCCTTAATTTGTATTTTAAAATATCCTGCATCCTTAAAACCATCGAGTAGAGCATCCATTGTAATGTGTGTTGTATTTCCCAGAATCACTTCGTTTTTTTTGTGATCATGACCTGTGACCACCATATCAATTTGGTATTCGACACACATCTCCATAAGTACGTACAGCTCTTCAACAAATGGATTTGTGCTTGTTGTGTGGCGTATGCGGAATAAATTGTTGTGCGTAAATAGGATACAGTATCGGTAATTTTTGCGTTGCTTTTGCAATATCTCACGCAGCCAGTTCATTTGATCGGCTCCAAAAGTTCCGCTGCCAGAATCCAAACAAATGTACAAATCTTTGGCCTGCGGGGTGCTGACGGTAAATAGATAAGTGCTGGACCCAAAATTTTTATTGTTTTCCCTCCATCCATCAAAATACAGGTCATGGTTTCCAATTACTGGGAAGGTAGTCAGTACGTCTTGTGGAGGGATGTGCTCAATGAAAGTGTCGTAATCCTCTTTGTG
>JAHEMV010000075.1 GCA_024643455.1 Cytophagales bacterium | reverse complement strand
TTCAATTATCGGATAGAATTTTAAACAGATCACTAGGCTGCACGCTAAACGATTCATTGAGCAGTATAACCGATAAAACTATAAATGCAATAAATCCAATAACGATCAGGATTTGCATCCAAGAAGTTTTTTGAATTTCGTGCCGATCTTTTACATCACAAACTTCGCCCGGACAATATTGTGCTTTTTTACCATAATACCAGCCATACGTGAGACAGCCCAGACAAATTCCGAATGCCGATTCAAATAGTAGAAAGATTAAACAAATTAGGCAGATGAGTCCGGTGATCGGGCTATATGAATTAACAAAAACAACCAGTACAAGCATAATAAGCGCTAAGACAAATCCGATAACCCATGCAAATTTTTTCTGAATGGCACCAACATACTCCGGTACCTGACGCCGGACAATCAATCGCCCAATGATCAGCATCGGTGAAAATCTCGGACTTAGGAAAACCCGGATGATAAAATCAAATAAAAAAGCGAGTATGAAATACTTTAGTAGAGTAAAGCTGCCTTTAGTTATAGCTACGACCACTGCCAAAAAGGCCCAGACAAACAATATTCCGGCTGCCGCTCTTATTTCACGTTCATTTAAAACCGGGATAGTATAGCCTTTCACTTCTTCTCCAAATCGAAAAAATTTACTCATCGTTTTATGGTCTAAACATTCTTATGGATATAAACAAAAAGATACAGTTTAGATTGCAGAATACAATTTCCAAAGTATATGAAAGGTGGTTATTTTGCTTGAGTGGCGCTTTTATTCTATCTAATCCTAGTGTGCCTATACAAAAACTGGGTAAATCATTTCTCTTGGATTTTTGGTGACTATTGGAAATCTAGTTTAGGGAATAAATTGGCATTAATGGACGCTTGTGTCAGGTATGTTTCTCTAAGTTTAGAATTTTCTACACTTTTATTTTATAGAAATTTGGGTATTATGTGTCAAGTAAAAAGGATCAAAATTTCATGTTGTTGAAAATGATTAAATTCTGATTGACATCCGTAAATGTTAAATACATTTATATTTTTGCACAATGAAAAAAACCGGAATTGAAGCAGCCATCACCCTGATATTAATGGCGGGTATTCCTGTATTTATCAAATTTACAGTCGCCAATCCATTAACCATTGGAATATTTCGGTTAATTGTCGCGACGCTATTAATTTTCTTATTTTTTAGGCCCTATAAACAGCGGAAACTGATCCGAAAATCAATGCTTGTTCCTTTGATTTCTATTGGGATCTTATTCGCATTGCATTGGCTCACCTATTTTTGGAGCATCAAATTGGCCACAGCATCTATTGGTATTCTAGGTATGTCTACTTATGGGATTCACCTGATTTTTTTAGGCTGGGGAATTCGTAAAGAGAAACCAGGGCCCTTCGATTTCATTGCCTTAGGAATTGCCATATTTGGCACGTATTTTATTGTACCCGAATTCTCCTTTTCAAATCAAACTACCATTGGCATTCTACTCGGTATTTTTAGTGGGTTTTGTTTTGCGCTCCTTCCGATTTTACACCAGCAACATCAAGAAATCCCTGAACGAATTCGGATATTCAGCCAGTTTTTCTTTGCCCTGGTCGTCTTTTTGTTTTTTATACCATGGGCAGATTGGAAACTTCAGTCGGTTGATTGGTGGTCATTGGTGTATTTGGCTATTCCAGGAACATTTATTGCCCACTCACTTTGGGTACGTGTTACCACCAGGTTGTCTACGGTCATATCTAGTTTAATTTTTTATTTGATTGTTCCCATGACGATGGTGATAAGCCATTTTTGGTTAGCTGAACCCATGCCAATTGAAAAAATAATTGGAGCTGTACTTATTGTTATTGGAAATATTTTAAGCTTTTATGGCAGGTTGAAGAAGAAGCGAATTATTGAATGATAAATTAGTTATAATTCGAAATACTCAATGCTATTTAATATTCAGATTAACTAAATAATTAACCTGCTGAAAAAATATATTCAGTTCAGATGGAAATTATGAATCAAATTAAATGGTAATAATGTTGAATTTAGTTTTTACTAATTTGTTATTTCAACAGCGCACGTATAATAAGTAAAACTATAAAAATAGCCAGACCAACCAATAGGGCAATTCTATTGCCTCTTTTTTGTTCGGAATCGTTTTGAATTGTTTTAGCCATAAATTTAATTTTGGCATTTAGACGTGAAAAACTTTATCGGGTAACTACTTTTGGACGATTTTATTTTTGCTGATTACATATGGATAGCTGCCTTGGCGATCTATCAAAATCCTGGCTGAAAAGATTATACACCAAAAAGAATTGATACGAATTTGAAATCCTGATTTTTTATTTAGCTTTTTTTAGCGTAAATACCCGGTTTATATTGAATCCGAAAAATATATCTCCGTCGAACATGTCTCCTGTTGTGCCTGCAATAAAGTATTGCTCGATCATACCTTTGGAATTGGTGACATGAAACTGAAATACATGTCCGCCAGTTTCGATATCGATACCTAAGGCTACAGAATTATAAAATTTTTCAGAATTTGTCCCCGGTAACTGATAGAAGTATTCAGCGTTGATGGAAACCCGGTTTGATAATTTAATTCTACCGCCAGCACCTATTGCCAAAACATCATTTTGATCCTCTTTTGTTTCAACAAAGTTACGATGTATATAGGTTGGCGACAGCTGTAGCGAGAATGCGTTGGAAAATTTCCGTGCCAGGAGTAACTGGCTCGCATAGGACAGTCGGGAGCTAAAATAATTTACCCGATCTGGTTCGGACCAGTGCATGCCATTTTCAGCAACGTTGGAAAATAGTACTGCTGAAAAAGGAAAATTTTTTGCACCTGAAGATTGACGAATAATACGCAGTTTTCCGTATATATCAGCAGTCTTCAGATATGAACTTCTTCCGATTCCAATATTGAGCCAGTCGGTTATACCGTATTCCAAACCCAGACGTATTGTCGCATTATCGAGTCCCCACAATTCATACCATCCATCGTTTATTTTACCAAAACGGTGTGCAATGATGAAATTCAGGTTACCACCAGCAGTAGTTTCAACGGATTGGCTGTTTATTATTCTAGTAGCTTTGAACGTAGCATATACAAACTCTGTCGATTGCTTATTTTGTGTTTCCTGTTCTAGCAGATTGAGTAAATCATCCTGAGCGTAAGCTTGGGAAACGAAAAGAAGTAATACAAAACTGCTAATTAGGGTGATGAGTTTATTGTGCATAAGGTTCAAGTTGTAGATTTATACTTACTTCAATTTCTTTTGAAATATTGTTTATGACTGCTTTCGGTATTTTAATGTCAAAATCATCTGGTGATACATTAAATTTTGCCTGAGCCATGTAGTTATCTTTTACCTTACTTACTGTTCCACTGGTTTTTATTTGTTTGTCCACACCATGAATAGAGAGCATGCCTTTCACTTCTACAGTATTTGGAGTTTCATCAGAAAATGTCAGTGACGAAAAACCAACTACTTCCCCTTTGAAAGTAGCTTTCGGAAACTTATGGGATTCCACATAATTTTCATTGAAATGTTCCTGCATCAAGGCTTTTTCAAATTCGAACCCTTTCATTTGAGCACTTACTGCAACTTCGCCCGTTTGTGTATCGAGTATACACGAAGTCTGGTGATTTACCGCTTCAATGTTTTCTACAGGTGTCTTAGAGAAAAACGAAATCGTGCCACTACGTGTAAAATATTTTTGCTGGGCAAATAGCACATTACTGACTACAAGCAAAATGAAGATTGTAACTATTGATTTTTTCATGGTTTTAAGGAATAATTTATTGAGAAGGTCCTCCGTCCTGAATCCAGGCTTCGATTTTTGCGATATTACATGTACTCAATGGTCCGGAAGGGGGCATGTCTTTACTGACCACTACATGCTGATTTAGCCTCCCGTCATCCACCACATCCTTCACTCCCTGGTAGGAGCTAAGGTCTTTTCTTCCTGTTCCTGATACGTGACAGCCACTTATTGCGCAATTTGAGTCAATTATGGGTTTTATTACTAAATCATAACTGAGATTACTGATATCGCAATTCAAACTTCCTGGATACAATTCTTCAGCGTTGTCGTAGTAACATCCATTGATCATAGAACCACTCGCTATAATGATTACTAAAAAAAATAGTTTTGATCTTTTCATATTAATTATTTTGAGCGCCTGCGTCAATCCAGTTTTTTATTAATAGCCGTTCGCAGTCAGGAATTGATCCTGCGGGTGGCATATCCTGATTCACGATAGCACGTTTTTGTATCAATTGATTGTCTACTCTTGATTTTACTCCTGCATAAGTGGTAAATATTCCATACTTAGATCCATTCCCATGGCACCCCGAGGAGGTAGCACAATTTTGGCCAATAATAGCTTTGATGGTTCCGGAATAGGTATAGGAGGTAGTATCGCAATCATCGCAATAATTGTTTTTGGCTCCCTGAATAATCCAGTCTTTTATAAGGTTTAGCTGATCAGAGGGTAAAGCATATCCTCGTCCGGTGCTTGGATTTCTTGGCATTAAATCATCACCTGTCTTTAATAATACGGTATAATATTCACTATTATTAGGATTGCCAGGAGCTATCTTTTTCATGATATTATTGTAGTTTGTTAGGACTACTCCTTCTTCTGCAGAATTGGCATCATGGCAACCACTAATCGCACAATTGGAAATGAAGATGGGCAATATTTGATTTTCAAAATATACAACTCCGACATCGCAAGCTTTTGTATTGATCACAAAATCCACGCTTTCCATATCTACAGGTAGATTGTCTGGATTATTGGGATCTTCAGTACTCAAAAAAGGTTCATGTGTACATGATAGTATCATTGTAAATACCATTGCGGTACCTAAAATCAAAAATTGCTTTCGCATTGAAAATTTTGGTATTTTCATAGCTATATAATTAATGTTTAAAATCAGAGGAAATTATCGTGCATTTTTTTAATTGAAGTTCTCCTAACAAATCATCATAACCAATAAATAATCCTTTAATAAAAACCTTGCTTCCTAGTGATTGGTGTATCGATAAATTCAGGTCATCATTGGAAAATTCACAATTAGCCTGGCCATTTTCTCCTTCCAACATAACGATGCTCAAGGGATTTTCTGACGCAACGATGCTTTTTAATGTTCCTTCCAGAACAATAACCTTATCTATAAACCTGGCATTTGCGTTTGCTTCGTCGTTATTAAATGATTTTATCATCTCGTCAACACTCACTCGATAATCAACTGCCTGTTCGGAAATGATTTTATGCGGTTTGTTATACATCGAATAGGCGATATACAAACTATAGGAAACCATTAGTACTATCGCAATCAGATATAAGTGTTTTTTATTCATAATATCAAAATCAGACCAAAGCTAAAGCTATTATGATTGGCATAAAATTTTAACTTATCCAACATGGGAAATGTAAGGCTGAACAGGTAAAATGCGGTACTGAGCGAGAAAGTGAAAAATGAATATTTATGGATTAATTATTTGAGATACCTGTGATCCATTTTTTGAAATGTGAAGAGCGTTCCGTACTGACAATAGTTTCTTCTGAACAAAAAGGTTTCAAAATCAATTTAACCCGTGACTTGGAATAAACATGCATCTGGTCAACGGCTCTAATATTTATAATAAACTGCCGATTGATACGGAAAAATATTTTTGAATCAGTCATTTCTTCAAACTGATCAAGTGAAAAATCAATAGGCATCCTTTTACCATCAAAATCAGTTGCATATACGACTTTATGCTCAGTATAGACGAATGCTATTTCTTTTATTTCTATCATTCGGATTTGGCTGCCTATATGCAATAAGATTCTTTGTGGTTTTTCAATGGATGTACCAGATATAGTTTCTGCAAGTTTTTTATAGTCGATAATGGGTTCTTTTTTAGTCGTTTGTAATGCGTGATATTTATTTAAAGCAACTGAAAGTTCTTTTTCTTTTAAAGGTTTGAGCAGGTAATCAACGCTATTGTATTTAAATGCTTTGATTGCATACTCATCGAAGGCTGTGATAAAAATTATATGACTTGAAATATTAACCTGGTTTAAAATTTCAAAACTATGACCATCTTCCAGTTGGATATCCATGAAAATGAGATCAGGATTATTATGTGTGCGGAGCCATTTTATTGAGCCGTCAATGCTGGATATTGTTTCAAGTATATGTGTTTCAGGTTCCAACGTGATAAGAAACCTTTCCAGTCTTCTGGCTGCAGCTGCTTCGTCTTCTATAATCAAAACATTCATGATTTCAATAGATTATAGGTAATAAGATCTTAAAATTTGATTCATCTTTTAATACTTCCACAGGAGTCTTAGTAAGTAGTTGGTATCGTTTTATAATATTCTCCAATCCATAATTGGTAGATAATACTGGCTTGCTTTTGAGATGAATATTGTTTTGAACGACAATGCAGCCCCGATCGATAAAAATGTTTAATGTCAGAGGTCGTTCTCTTGAAATCACATTGTGCTTGAATGCATTCTCGGCAAGCAATTGAATCGTGAGTGGAGGGATTTGAGTTTGCTCATATTTTTCCGGAATATCAATGACCACATGGATATTTTTACCGAACCGTTTTTCCTGTAAAAAGGTATAATCCTGTAAAAGATCCAACTCCTCCTTTAACGTAATTACATCCTTTTCACGCAGTTGCAAAATATTTCTGAAAAAATCTGAGAGTTTTTCCACATAAGTTGTTGCGTTCGCAGGATCTTCTTCGATGATGGAAATAAGCGTATTGAAACTATTGAAAAGGAAATGAGGATTAATCTGGCTTTTTAGGGTTTCGAATTGAAATTGAATTTTTTCCCGTTCTAATAAGGATCTTTTTTTGAGGGTGCGCTCTCGAATTTTTATTATAGAACTAAAAAAAGAGAAAAGTAAAATTATAAGGAGGACATAAAACCAGGGAGTTTCCCAATAAGCTGCTTTAATTCTAAATGAGAATTGCGCAACGGAAGCATTTTCAAAATGATCACTGGCACTGGCCCGGACCAAAAAAGTGTATTTCCCGGAAGGCAGGTTAGGAAACGTGACAAAATGATCTTTAGTGTTCACCCAATCTTGAGATAGACCATCCAGTTTATACTCATATTTTATCTTTAGAGGATCAGCATACCAGAATCCCTGGTAATTAAAAGTGAGATAATTCTCATCATGACTCAAAACTACTTTGCTTGGATTTTCTATTGAATTTAAATTTACCAATACGTTATTGATCAAGATCTCTGGATGCATATTGGCGTGTAATTTTGGATTTATTTTTATAATCCCCATCTGATAGCCAATCCATAAATTGCCTTCACTATCTTCTGTTAATGCGTTTAGGTCTGGATTTATTTCTCCAATTCCTTCCGTTGAACTAAAACTTCGGAGTTGATCTTCTTTCAGGATATCAATTCCAAATTTGTGGATTATGAACAAGCTATTTTTGCTGGCATGTATTGCTGAGATCTGGTAATTTAATAATCCATACTTTTCACCATAGTTTTCAAATGACTGGCCATCGTATCGAAAAATACCGTCTTTCGGTGTGGCCACCCAGATAAATCCATTTTCATCTTCAGTGATAGAATAGATCACTCTGGAGGTAAGTCCATCTTTAGTTGAGAAATTAGTAAATTTTCCATCCTCAAGCATTGTAAGGCCTTTTCCATCCGTTGCAAACCAGGGACGTCCCTTTGAGTCGACAAATACCTGGTAAATGTATTCATTCCCTAAGCCATCTTCCTCATGGTAATTTTTGAATTTGAACTCATGATTTTTGGACCCTTGTATATCTTTTTTCTGTACTTCACTAACTCCTCCTAGCGTTGCAAACCATATCGTTTCTTTATTTGCTGCTATAGAAAGGATATTATTATTAGCCAATCCGTGCTTTTCACGGTAGTTGATTACCGTGCCAGTTTTCGGATAATAGCATAATAATCCATCACCAAACGTCCCGATGAAAATCATATCATTTTCCGCATAAATACTAATAAAACTTGAGCCATAGACTTTAGCACTAAGACGTTTTTTGTATTCGGGTTTATTATTGATAAATGTGCATTCGTATAGTGCCTCTGTCGTTGAAAACCATAAATGATGACTTGAATCCATGAAAATAGACTGAACGTTATGACTTGATAGTTCATCAGGAAAATCTAAAAAAGAGAAAAATAGACTTGATTTTGACAGGCCTTTATTTGCATCGGATATCCATAAATTTGCTTCTCGGTCAACCATAATATCCTTTATATTCGAAGTCTGGCTACCCATAGTCTGGAGAATATTAATTTTTTTAGAATCTGGTTGATATTCCATAATTGTGCCTGAAGTTGTGCCTACCAATACTTTGTTATCAATTTGTGCATTAATTGATGAGACAGGCCCGTATATCCAGCTTTTCAATGGGATCTCGTCACTCAATCGGCCATCTTTTATTCTGCAAAACCCATTTTGATGAAATCCAATCCATATATTTCCTTTATCGTCGGTTTTCAGTGTTTTCACAATATTATCCAGGAGGCCATCTTTTACTGTAATCCAATGGAAACGGTTATTGTTATAATCAAAAATGCAAAGTCCATCATCTGTACCAAGATATATTAGATTATTCTCATCGATCGCCATTGCGTATAGTTCATCTAGTGGAAATTCGGACAATCCATTTATTTTTTGCCAGCCATTTTTTCCTTGTTTCCATAAACCATCACCATAACTTGCAACGTACATTTGATCTTTTAAAGTAATGACTCCGGTGATACTGCTTGTCACTAAAGAATCAATAATAATAAGTTGTGCATGATCCTGAAGATTGTTGATTTTAAGAAGTAAACCATCTTCTGTACCTGCTAAAATTTCATTTTCGGAATTGGCATAGATATGGCTGATTTGCTTGGATTTACTTTCTGTAATCAAATGATAATTTATCCCATCGTAACTATACAAACCGGAGGATGTCCCAAGCCAAAGTAGTCCATTGGGATCTTGAAAAATATCGTTTACTGTAGTCTGAGGGAAACGGGAATAAAAATTATCCTGTACGAATTTTATTTGTTGCCCAAACGATTGATGCAAGATAATTATTGATAATAGCATGCTCATTTTCAGCACAGTAGTAATAATTGGATGGTTTACTTCTTTTAAAACCATTTTGGTCACTTTATTTTAAATTCTGCTTGAACTGTTACAGTAACTTCTTCAGCGATTTTTCTACTCACAACTTTGGGAATTGCAATATTATAATCTGCCAACCTGATCACTAAGGATGAAGTGGCAAGGAATGAAGATCCATCTGTTTTGACCTGACATGGAATGATAATCTCATGGGTCTGACCATGGATGGTCATTTTTCCTTTTGCCCTGATAGAATAGGTGCCTGTTTGTGTAAGATCAATTTGTTCGATGATTTTACCTTCGAAAGTGGCTGTGGAGAATCGCGAAATCTCCATATAATTTTCCCGAAAGTGTTCGCGTTGCAGTGCGCTATTAAATCCTACAAAGTTTATGATATCTATGGCAAACGCAAATTGGCGTGTTGATGGATCCAATATACCTTTTAGGGTATTTGAAGAGGCCTCAATAATTTCCAGAGGGGCATCAGAGATGAAATGTACATCGCCCTCCTCACAGTAGTACCTGGATGTTTGAGCTGAAAGTGCTGAGATGCCAATTAATGAAACAACAATATAAGTGAGTGGAAAGGTAAATTTCATAAATCAATTTTCGAGGATTTTTCGATACAAAGACTAAGGTATTCATTTATAATAAAACTTTTCAGAAGTGAAAATTATTTAACAATTACTGGATATTAAATACACAATTATTTTGGTACTTCTGCCAAAAAAAGAACCAATCCAAAGTTTGAAACCCGGATTGGCCTTTTATTTATATTATTAATCCACACAACCTAATCGTCATCTCCTTTGCCTTTATGATCATCAGATCCACTGCCACAATTTTCCTTTATATTGATTTTCACCTTTTCAATTTCGGTTTCGTTGTGGTCGATACTTATTCGAATTTTTCCGTCCTCAACATTCAATGCGTTGAGATCAACTTGGCTCAACCATTTATCTAAATCCAATTGAACTATAAGCTCATTCAGCTTTTCTGAGCTAAAGCTAAGCCCCTCATCATTTTCTACTTTGAAAATAATCACATTGGAAAGCATAATTTCAACAGGGACTTCAATGCCGGAATCATTTGTATAAGTTGCATTGAATACAACTGAATATTTGTCTTCAATGATCGGCGACATCACTATTTTTACCTCATTAAACTGACCGGGTTCTATTCCCATTGCAGGTAATTCAGGATCGCTCGTTCCGTCCAACAGGTTCACAATCCAGTTACCCTTAATTTCAAATTCACCTACGGAATCATCATCAGTATCATCTCCTGAGTCATCGTCGCTGCCTGTACGTGAACCGTGGTCATCAGATGGATCATGAAGTTCGTTTTCCATCTCCATTTCAATTTTCGTAACGCCAATCAATGCTTGAGAAATGATGAGGTTACTACTAACTCTGCCATTACTAACAGAAGAAGAAACTCCTTCAATTTTGACGGAAACCCGTGCTTGGTCATTCACATTATCATTATTCTTGGAGCATGACAATAATGCAATTGCAATAATTGCTAAGTAAGAGACTTGTTTTAATGCTTTCATAATACTTCTATTTAGTTCGGAAGTAAATGTAGATTGAACGTTATGCAAATAAAATTTAACATGACTGATCAGGAAAAATTCGCGTCTGAATCCATATTTTCCCCGGTTGAAAAATATTTTAAACATCGTTTAGAGATATCTCGGAGTCCGGCAATACAGGAATAATGAGGGGTTTTTCTAAAATTCAATTTTGTAAAAAGGAATTTCTACACAATAAAAAATCGTTGTTCTTTGATTTATACTGAGATAGAAATTCCTTTTAAATAAGGCTGTTAATTATTATAAAGCCGGTTGTGTTTCATTATTCAATATTGGCCAGATTCCGGGAGAAGGAACGCTGACTCCTTTATTTTGTCCTCTGTTTTTGTCATTGCCGAAATAATAGACCGGCCACCCCTTAAATGTCAGTTGTTTATGGTCATACACAGTTATTTCACCAAAATCTTCCTTATGCATTCCCGACGGCAGATGTGTTATTTCAGTATAGAATATTGGCCAACTGCCATTGTTACTTAAATCGGGATTCGTAAAATTATTGGTATCTTTTGAATCATTGACGAAAATATACAGTGTTCTACCCATAGCATCGACAAAATATTTTGTGAGGCCTTCTCCTTCCGTATAATCGCTTTTATAATTTTTCCCGTCATTTCCGATGAGTTGTGTATCGGCAATCATCAAACTAAAGTCAGGTTTTGCAATGTACCAAACCGTTCCTACTCCGTCTCCCGTCGTGGATCCGGGTTCTTCTATCACCTCGTCTCCTGCAGGTGCATAATAGTATAATGGCCAACCTTTGTAGGTAGTTTGTTTAGTTGTTCCGTCTCCTAAAGTGATCGAACCGAAATCGGCTTGATCAAGCGAACTGCCGGATTTCAGAATTACCTCTTCTGTATAAAAAACCGGCCATTTTAATGCGCATCCGCCGGAACAATGATTTGTTCCGTCCGGATCTTTTGTAAAAAAGTATAATGAATGTCCCGTGTTATCAGTAAGTACGTCACCAAAGACCGCATCATTACTCACCAAAATAGTCGGTTCATTTGCAGACTGCGGCGTGCTCAGATTAACTATCGGCCAGACACCTGGCACCGGAACACTTACACCTTTTGTCTCTCCTCTGTTTTGATCTTGGCCAAAATAGTAAAGAGGCCAACCTTTGTAGGTTAATTGTTTTTCGCCGTAAACATCAATTTCTTCAAAATCTGCTGCACTTAAGGAACTTGGCAGAGAGGTGATTTCGGAGTAAAAAATAGGCCAAACGCCATTATTGCTAAAATCCGGTTTAGTAAAATTATTTTGATTCCGTGAGTCGTTTTTAAATATATAAATTGTTTTTCCTGCTCCGTCAACGAAAAATTGACTTGTTCCATCACCGGGTTCATAGTTATCGGTGTAATTTATACCGTCAAGTCCTACAAGCTGGGCATTGGCAAGCATTACGGAATATTTCTTTGCTAAAAACCAGACACCGTTTACGCCGTCACCAGATGTTGCCCCCGGAGCTTCAAGATTTCCACCTCCTGAAGGAGCATAATAGTACAATGGCCAACCCTGATAAGTGATTTGCTTGGATCCATCAGTTAATGAGATTTCTGAAAAATCTGTTGCGACTAATCCCGTTCCAAAGCTCAGGTTTTCTTTGTAAAAAACCGGCCAAAGGTCAATACAACTTCCGGAACAATTAGTCGTTCCGTTAACGTCTTTGGTAAAGATGTACAGGGTTTGGTTATTGCCGTCGACCAGGTAGTTTCCGCCCGATAAATTTATCATTGGAGATTCATTTCCGGGTCCCGGATCTTCATCGCTTTTACAAGCCAAAAGAGACATACTCACAATGAGCAACAAGATTGATGAGTGGTTAATAATCTTTTTCATAGAAATAATTTTAGGAGGTTATAGTAATAGATTTGATTTGTATGCTTGAATTTTCAATTGAAATTGTAGCTGATTACCCAGACAGTACAACCCAATTATCAATTAGGTTGCTTATGCGAACTAACTAATTATGTTACCTGAAGTATCAGCGATTGATTAACAGAAGAGAAAACGATTAAGCAAACTTTGCCTTTGGTAGTTTATTCATAGATAATGAATGACTTTGTCCTGAGCAAAACCTGCAATTGTGTCGATTTTTTATAATTTAACAATATGTCCACGCAACCTAATAACACCAAGAGTTGTACTGGCTATAAAAAATAGTAATTGAATCAAGATCTACAACCATATATTATTAACCTGCTGAAAGGTTGTTTAAAAAACGACAGAATAAGTCAGAGGGATCTCTATAAACATTTTTATGGTTATGGTTTGAGTATCAGTCTGCGCTATGCAGATAGTCGTGACGAAGCTGTGGAACTTCTTAATGAAGCTTTTATGAAAATTTTTAAAAATCTCAAAAAATTTGACTTTGCAAAACCTTTTAAACCATGGTTCAGGAGGATAATAATCAATACGTGTATCAATAATTTCAGGAAGAAAAAGATCGAGTTCCGGGCAGAGATGGAAGAGGCAGATGACCATGCTACTCCGGAAGAAGTGCTATCCGGAATCTCATACCAGGAGATATTAGATATGATCCGGAAATTGTCTCCTGCCTATCGGGCGGTATTCAATTTGTATATAATTGAAGGATATAAGCATGAAGAAATTGCTGAAATGTTAGGAATTTCCATAGGTGCATCAAAATCAAATTTATCACGAGCCAAGAAACAGATGCAGGTGATATTAAAGGAGTATTTCCAGGAAGATTATGAGCGAACAGGAGAACGATAATTTTGAAAATTTCTTTAGAGAAAGGGCTAATCATCATAATCTGGAATTTGATGAACGTGACTGGATTGAGCTTGAAAAACAGCTGGATATTGAAATGCCGGAGGTTAGTCCTTTTTGGCTATGGCTAAAGAAATATTGGGTTTTCCCATTACTTATTTTCTTCATTCCAACGGGTTGGTTTTCTTATAAGTTTTATGATAAACCTTTTGGTGAAAGTGAGACACAAAAGGATGGAATTGCAGTCATTAATAAACAGGAACCAATATTGAAAAATGAAATGAATGAACTTTCGTCTAAGAAACTTCAAGAAGGGAAGGAGAAGGAGATTGATTTTTACAAAAGTCGGGATGAAAGTCAAATCATAGAAAGACAA
>JAHEMV010000531.1 GCA_024643455.1 Cytophagales bacterium | reverse complement strand
AGTCTTTGTATTTCACACGCAAACCTACAAGTCTTTTCTTTAGATTATCCACAATGTCAGCATAGGTCGGATCATCATATACATTATGCATTTCATGAATATCTTTTTTGCGGTCATACAATTCCCATTCATCTACATCATAGTAAAAATGAACCAATTTGTAGTCTTCGGTCACAATGCCATAATGCCTTTTTACCATGTGCACGGCTGGATATTCATAGTAATGATAATACACTGCATCTCTAAACCCAGTAGTATCTCCTTTAAATAATGGGATCAGGTTTTCTCCTTGCATATCAGCAGGTGGGGTAATCCCGGCGGCTGTTAAAAATGTCTGTGCAAAATCCAGATTTTGGACCATTTGATTATTTACAGAACCTGGATCAATAACACCTGGCCATCGAACCAGCAATGGTGTTTTGAACGATTCATTATAAATAAAGCGCTTGTCAAACCAGCCATGCTCGCCAAGATAAAATCCCTGGTCTGAAGTATATACAATTATGGTATTTTCACGCAATCCGTTATTTTCAAGGTAGTCCAGTACTCTTCCAACTCCTTCATCAACTGCTGCGATACAACCTAAATAATCTTGCATATAGCGTTGGTATCGCCATTTCATCAGGTCCTCCTGGGTCATGCTGGGATAGTTCTTTTTAAACTCCTCATTGATCGGACCATACACTTCATTCCATTCGGCCCTTTGTACAGGATTCATTCTGCCAAGATTATTTTCAAGGGCCTTAAAATCCCAATCTGACGTTGGTGCTATCCCCAATTCATCCAGTACTTCGGGTGAAATCTTGGAATCACCAGCCCAATTCATATGTTTGAGTAAATTCATTTCTGCTTCTCTTGCAGCACTACCCCTTCCTTCATAATTATCAAAAAGGGTTGTGGGTTCAGGAAAAGTTTTCTTTGTAAATTCTCTGAAATGCCTTGGCGCCGGCAGCCATTCCCGATGCGGTGCTTTATGCAAATACATGAGCAAAAACGGTTTATTCGGGTCTCTATCTTCCTCCAGCCAATCTAAGGTCATATCGGTAATAACATCAGTTGTATACCCTTCAACCTTTATATTTCCTTCATTTTTTGTAATGAAATCCGGGTTATAATAATTCCCCTGCCCTGGCAAAATTTTGAACTCGTCGAACCCTTTTGGACTATTGCCAAAATGCAACTTTCCAAACATAGCGGTCTGGTATCCATTTTCATGCAAGATTTGAGGAAAGGTTACGTTGGTCGTATCAAACGGAAAACGATTGTCGATTTTTCCATTGAGATGACTGTGTTTACCGGTCAGGATCACTGCACGCGATGGGGCACAAATCGAGTTAGTAACACAGGCGTTATTGAACTTCATGCCTTCATTGGCGATCCGGTCAATTTGTGGTGTTTCGAGAAGAAGATTACTATAGGCACTAATAGCCTGGTAAGCATGATCATCTGCCATTATAAAAACAATGTTTGGCCTTGTTGACTTCTCACTTATTCCATTTTCCTTATTTTGCTGACAGGAAACAATGATTGCGGCAAAAATGAGTACGTGAAAAAATAATTTAAAATTATTCATAAAACTATGATTTATCTGATCCTTCCTTTTTAAAAATATGAAAATACGCGTTACTCCATTTTATATCAAGTATAGTTTTTATTTCATGGTTATTTCTTAATGAGATTTAAGCACAAATAGAAATGATATATTGTTATTCGACCCCTGGTTTCAAATGTACCGTTTCACCTGCCGACATATCAATAGAAATAATATCAGCAGTTGGTTTTTTTATATCTCCAATGCTATAAAAGATCGTTTGGAAAGGATTGATCAATTGAATTACTCCTCCCTTTTCAGATTGAATTTTTATTGCTTTCACTTTGCCGTTTTCTTTTTGAGCAGAAACTAAAAATGCTCCTTCCGTTCTTAACTTATCAAATGATACGTTTTCCCATTCGGATGGAATGGCTGGAAAAATATGAACTTTCCCAGTATGGCTTTGAATCAGCATTTCGTTAATTCCAGATGCAAAAGCAAAATTTCCTTCCAGAGTGAAGGGTCTGTAGGTCATACTCGAGTATCCTTTGCCTGACTGATCTCCATTAACATGAAAACTATTTGGCAAACAAAATGCTTCTGCAAAAATTCGAAGTGCCAGGGCGGCTCCTTCCCCGTCCAATGCGCGCGCTTTCAAGTTCCCTTCCCAACTGTATGAATATCCAGTCCATTGACTCGGCCCTTTTTTATCGAGATTTTTAATGGTATTCTCAATGATTTTTATTTCATTATCTCCATTCGAAACATCGATTAATCCCAATGGATGAATCGCCATTAAATGGGAAAAATGCCTATGTGATTCAAAATAAGGGACTTTAGCAGAAAACATAAGCCCTTCTACATCATCAACTGCAAATTCTGGCCATTCATTCAATATATTCCCCCACTTTTTAGCCTCTTCATCCACGCCCAATGCCGATGCTAGTTCCGCTGCTTTTGAAAATGTCCATCGTATTAATGCAAGGTCATAATTGGTAATTTCATCAAACCAGGCTTGTCGCGAATTGTTATAAATTTCAGGACTGGAACTAAGGAATAATTTCCTTTTCCCATTTTCATCTTTAACTGAAGTTTCTAAAATATATTCTGCCACGTCTTTTATCCATGGATAGGCCTTTTCTTTAAGAAAATCCGGATCCATAGTATAGCGCCAGTGCAGATAAAAGTGATGCCCAAGCCAGGCAGAAACTGTTGGCCCAAAAGAATACTGAATCCATCCTCCCATGGGATCACCGGTGAGCGTAGTGACACCAGGCACATTTAATCCTTTCGATCCATAAAAATCTTTGGTGTATTTTTTAAACGTTTCACGATATGTCCACAGCCAATTGATAAATCCTATTTCAAGATCAAGATGATTGCCACTGTAGGATGGCCAGTAACTCAATTGTGTATTCAGATCATGGTGAAAGTCTCCTTTCCATGGTGGGATTTTTCCATTATCCGCTGTCCAGACTCCCTGTAATGAAATTGGAGGCGCATCACTTCTTGCGACAGAACCAAACTTATAAATTTCTAAGTACCATTGTTTTTCCAATAAGGATTCTGGTAACGAAATGGATGACTTAGCCCAGTAATCCTTCCACCATTGCGCATGAATTTGATACGCATTTTCAAAGGTAATTTCCTTATTACCATTCACAATTTCACGGGCTTTAGGCGTTTCATCCCAACCGGGGAACTCCGAACTAATACTCCAACATCCAACAAGATCGGATCCTTCTTTTTTCCATGCTATATGAATCTCATATTTAAACCCTCCCCAACCTTCTTGCACGTAGGTATAGCTATTTTCTGTTACTTCTATGTCCCCTTGTTTATACCCTAACCGGCTAAGATTCTGGCCAGTCAATGAGTTTATTTCCTCTTTTTCCTGCGCTGAGTTTTGATATGCCGGAGCAATGAATTGTGGAGTGAAAAATGAATCAAATCCATGAAATCGAAACCAACCAATTGGCTCTGATGCATGCACAAATGATTGGAGACTTTTCCCATCTTCCCAATTTACTTCGCAAATTGCCTGATTGATATGCAAGCTTACACTATTTGGTTTGCCGTAATTAGAAAGATCAAATTCCACTGCGCCAGCTGGTATTTTTGTTGGTGCAGGTAATTTATCATA
>JAHEMV010000530.1 GCA_024643455.1 Cytophagales bacterium | reverse complement strand
TCGCTCTTGCGCTTCAGTCACTAAGAAGCAGAGGGAAAAAAGAAAAAGGACGAGAATTCGCATAGCCGTAGGATTTATTTCAATATAAAGTTAACATTATTAATATGTTACATTAAAACGCTGATAGTCCAATGATCACTAATTTTTAGTAATATTGATCATTCAAACACCTCATTGCAAAAATATGTCGCTTCATTTCAGATGCTTTTTACTGCGTATTACCTTCTTCTTTTGCTGTATTTTATTGTGTTCCGTTACCACTTTCGGACAAGAAAACTCTGTTGTTAAGGTGTTTGGAGGCAAAGTGGCCGGATATGGCGTGGCATGTCAAAGCCCTGATATGATAGTTACAGCATTACATGTGGTGGCAGGAAGGACCCCCATTAAAGTGGAGTGGCATGGGAAAACAGTAGATGCCCGGATTGAAAAAATTTATAAGGCTTCAGATATGGCATTGCTAAAACTTAGTGCTCCATTAGGTGTACCCCCCATGCAGTTATATTCCGGAGTACCCCCATGGGATGAGCAATTTGAATATTGGGAGTTTCCAATTGGCGCCCCCAATCCACTGCGGAAGACTGCTAGGTTGGAACAGACAACAAGTTTAGCAAAGATTAACAGTCGGGTGAAGCCGGATCCGGGTTTGGAAAATTCTTTGTGCAAAGATGGCGGCCAACCCTATCCCGGAATGACCACTGTTGTCATTAATTTTGAAGAGCCAAACATCAAGAAAGCACATTCCGGGTCACCTCTTACCTATAATCAGAAAATCGTAGGATTGATTGACGGAGGGGCTTTGCTCGATGGTAAAAATTGTGTTTGGGCAATTTATAAGGACGACTTTAATAAACTGCTTGCACAAGGATCACCGCCACCGGCAGGAATGGCCACCTGCGCTTCTTCCGGAGCCACAGCAACCAATATGTATAGTGGTACAAGATCAGATAATCCAAATTTCACGCCGGAAGAAGTTGAAGCTGCCCAGGCGTTTGAGGTGGCAGCGGCAACACCCCTGACTATTTTTGACAACTCAGGAGATACCCTAAACATTTTTAATGATCAGCGAATGAGCTTTGGAGAAATCTATGAGTCGCTGTTCGACCTGAATCAGCAGCGCATACGCGATTTGTTTTCAGATGAAATATTGTTTAGCGAAAATGAACGATTATCAATTGATGATTTGATGGAAATGACCATGGATATGCATCAGGGAGATAAGACAGGAGCTTCATTTGTTTTGCCCATGAAATGTGATTTTGTTTCTTCCAAAAATTCAATGGGTACCGTAATTTCCGTTCAAAGCCCATCCGGGTTAACTACATTGTCTTTCTATCTTTCTAAGAACGATAGTGCAGAAGAAGCCACCGCGGAGATGGCAAAGTTTAAACAGATGTTGACAGAAATGGGTCAACCGTCAGAAGCTAACGCCAATAATATTAAAGATTACAATTGTGATGTCAGTGACCCGTATTACAGAGAGTACATTGATAATCCTGCTTATGATGAACAAACAGGCCAGCCAACATCAAAATTTTTTGCTGCTTTAACGATCAATGAAAATGATTTTCTGGGTATGTGGGTGAGTGTTTCTGATTGGAAAAAGATGTGGCACAATAAGGAAGAACGATTGCAGTTTTACCTTTTGCAAAGCAGTGTCATTTTTGGTGATTTTGCAATTTTCTAGATCACTTGTTGACCGAGAATTCTTCAATTTCCTTGGCCGTTAATTTATAGAAATTTCTATTCTCCAATCGCTCATAGATGCCTTGAGGGGTCAGCCATTGCATTGCAAATTGATCATTCGAAACAGTTAAGATGTGTTTCCCGTCGGAAGTAAATATACCTTTATTAACTAAACCCTCATGACCTGTATAGGTGGCCAGCTTTCGCCCTTTAAAATCCCATAGATAAGCATTTTTGACATCCGTCGTTAAGATCTGTTTCTTGTCCGGGGATACCGTGATGGAGCTGATCCCGTTGTAATGCAACAGACTGTCCTGAAGTTCTCCATTTTTATTCCAAATTTTTACAACTTTACCGGCACTGAGAATATATTTTCCATCATCGGTAAAGATGGCCAGTTTAGGTTTATTGTAATGCCGCAGGGAGTCCATGAGTTCTCCGTCAGAAGACCATTTTCTCACCAGACTGTCAGCACAAGTGGTCAGAAAATATTTTCCGTCCTTTGAAAATGAAATAGAATTTACTTTATCAGGATGATGGAATACATGTAGTGAATCACCAGCGATATTCCAAAGTATCACCGCATAATCTTTAGATCGTGAGAGGATGAATTGATCATCCTGCGAGAAGATAGCCTCTTCTACCAGGGCAAACAGTGTGTCCCCATATTCACTAACCGTATAGGGTAAATGAAAAGTCCTGATAGACTCACCTTTCATATCCCATAGGTGTAAATTGTTTTTTGCCGCTGTTAAAACGAAAAGACCATCATGTGAAAATTGAGCGCTGGTGACTTTATCATTGTGCGCCAGACTCACTGATCGTGTCTCTTCCTTTGGACTCCATATCTGGGCAGTACCATCATCTGAAGCCGTGATGATGTGATTACCATCAGGAGAAAAGTAAGCCGAAATAACCACATCATTGTGACCTAAAGAGTCAATCACCTGGGCTGATTCGTTCCATATTTTTGCCGAAAAGTCCCATGAGGCCGTCACATACCTTTTCCCTTTGTCATCATAGTCAATGGTATTGATAGCCGCTGTTTGCTTAGGAAATCGGTGAATGAAAACATTCGAAAAATCCCAAAGTTTGGCCGTATAGTCACTAGATGCGGTAAGCACCTTTTGACCATCCAGCGATAGCTCGGCTTTTACAATAGTTCCCTTGCAGGTAAAACTAAACAAGGAATCACCTGTATCCGACCAAATGGTAATCAGGCAGGAGGTACTGCCACTGTAAATATTGCCGGGCTCATTATAAATACTTCGGACCGTAGAAAATCTCTTTCCGTCTCCCGAAAATGAAGCATGTTGCACATAGGTTAAGAAAGAATCTTTTACGGCAATTCCATTTTTGTTAAATAATGAACATGAACCATAGGCATTATAGGCAAGTACAAGACTTTTGTCAGGGGAAAACTCAAAGCTATATCCAACGGGTGTTAACGTATCGATAAGGGACATCATGTTGCTGTCCAATGGCTCTTCATAATTCGGAATGATTTTCATGCCATCGGTGGAATAATCATATAGATTAAATAATTCAGAAGGCATGGAATCTTTGTCGATTAAATTTCCTTTCAAATCCCATAGATAAATCTGATTTCTTGTTTTGGACAATATTTGATTCCCATTGGGTGAAAAGGCAGCATCGAAGACTTCAACAACATGAGGAAATCGAAAAATTTCTTCTCCTTCTAAATCCCAGATAATCGCAAGCCCATCTTCAGATGCTGTTAGTATCCGGTCATTCGTAGGGGAAAAAACAGCAGAGTTGACGCTTTCTGTATGTTGAAAATTGGAAGTGTAAAATGGTCGCTTATCCTGGGTGAAAAATATATCTGTCAAGGTTTCCATAACAATGGCAGGCGAGTTTTTTCCTAGTATTTGATAAGCGGTCATGGCCAGACGAAGCGCAAGCGTATTATCATCCGGCATAACTTCTCTGGCAGCAGAAGCAAGTTCACCCGCTCTTGATTTCATATAGTTCTGAT
>JAHEMV010000529.1 GCA_024643455.1 Cytophagales bacterium | reverse complement strand
CATTTCCTTGATCTGATAAACCATCTAGCTCTAAAAAATAGCGGATTATTATGAATAAAGCTGGTCCTAAAAACAGCCCGATTTGTTTTGTTTTCAATCTAAAGTAATTTTAAAAATTAAAACTCTAATCATTAAACAGTTGGGTCAGTAAAGATTTAAACTCAGGTGAAGTATAAATCGCTTGACCATCATGTGAAACGCCCTGTGCAATTGTTTTTTTATGATTGTTATTTGGGTATTTTAAGCCCATATATAAATACATGTTTTCCCCTCTTTGATAGCGTGATGATCCAGATAATACTGCTTCACAATCGGTTGTATTTAGTTCATTGTCGGTACCACTGCCATTACCTAATAAGTATGTGATACTACGGTTAACAAATCGTTCATCAAATGAAGATTTGTCTAAAACACCCACATAATCAGGTGCAAGCTGATATCCAAAAGGCCAAATCAGCATTCCATTACAGTTAGAAGGCACATACAAACTATTGGTTTGTTCATCAATCCTTTCATTTGTGGGATAATAAAAATATTGGCTTTCACTTACAATATATTCAAAGTGTATATCTGAATGTGTTGATTCAGAGCGATTACCAGCTGCATAGGTATGAAGAAAACGTCCTCCAGAAGATTGCCCTGTAATAATAATTTCATTTAATACAGGAAAGAAATTTTTATCCGCTAAACGATTAATAATAATATCCAAAACTTCAAAGGAACTTATTTGAGTAGTTCCATTGGATGTTTTACCATCTCTATATCCCAAAGAACTCCAGTAAAGATCACCGCTTGCAACAGCGCTCGATTTGAAGTCTGGTGCAACTAACACTGTTTTTTCTGAAACGCCTAAGGCTTCTAAAGTGGTAGTTAAATAACCATAATAATCATCTGGGTTAATAGAAGCTCCATGAACTACAATCACTGCTTTTTCTAGATTTTGCCATTTGGCATTATCTTCATAAATGGGGTAATTGGCATAAAAGTCAAAATTTCCTTGCCCAGTACTGTTAGAAATAATGACAGATTGTTTACAGTCGTTTGTATTTAGACATGGAGGTCGCTCATAAATAGTGTCATCTATTTGAGTTTTAAAACTAAAATTTATGGGTTTTGTGAGAATCGCTCCATCTAGCCCAATGGCCCCTTCGAGTATAACCTCATAAGTGGTGGCATAATCAAGATTCAACATTACTTCAACTGCTGATGAATTATTTAAGTATTCAATGGAAGCAATTGTTACATCAGATGAGGGATTAATATTTAGAGCCTGTTCAAAGGCGTTAGGGTCAATACTTCTTGAGAAAACGAACCTTAATTTTGGGTTGACTCCTATATTATCCATTCCCGAAATAACTTTACCCCCGTCAATGGTTGTGGAAAAGGTATTGATTTCAAGAAAAATATATTCAGTTGAGTCATCAGAGCAACCTGTAATCAAAAGCAAAAGAAAAACTGAAACAAATAATTTATATATTTTCATTTTAACAGATTTTAAATTAATTACAGAAAGGATATGGGCAGGGTGAGCTGCTATTATCTGGGGCTGTAGATGCACAATCCAGCGCGCCGTTTATCCAAGCACTGGGGGTTTTATATCCCCAAGAACCCGTGTATTCCCAAGACTGTCCTGTTCCATCCACATTGGCATCACCATAAGTTTCAATAACATTGCCTTGATAGAATAGTTCAATGGCATCATCTCCATTTTGAGAGACAAAATCAGCTTGAAACACTTGGTCAAAATTATTGTAGCAACTACCATAAAAAGTTGAAATAGCCCCTGGAACCCTGGCGATAAGGATTTGATCGCCTTCGGAAGCTGACCCTGCAGGGAATGTAAATTCTTCACCGTCGGTGCCTCCACCATTATTGGCAACACCCAAACCAAATTCGCTTAGGTCAGCAATATCTCTATTTGCCCTCACATGAATAGTTTTTCCATCATTCACTCCTGCACCACTCCAAACCATAGCCGTTACTCCCATGAGTTGCAATGGTGTACAGAAAGGGTAAGCAGCTCTTGAAGTTGCGTTTGTTGCTCCAGCATTATTTACTGCCCCTGGGCCAGCGTAAATCCATTCACCACCCAATTTATATGCCCAGGAATCGGTATATTCCCATACTTCACCTGTTCCGTCAACGCCTGGTTCTCCGAAGTACTCAATAGCAGTTCCTTCTTTATAAAGCACATACACATCATCACCATTGGCTGTTATTCTAGACGATTCATAAACTGTAAATTGATCAAAACATGATTCAAAATAAGCTTGTGCATTTGCTAAATCTATATCACGAATAATGAAAATTTGATCGCCTGCAGCAGCTGATGAACCAGCTGGAAACATAAACTCAATATCAGCAGGATTTGGCTCTGCACCATTACTGGCAATTTCAACGCCATAAATGCTTAAATCGGCAATATCTGCTATAATATTTAAATGAACTCCTCTTATTTGACTTGATGTTCCATCATATCCCTGAAGCTCCATTACTCCTTTAAACTCAATCAAAGGCGCTTCATCAATCAAGTTTAGTGTTAATGGAAGTGATGTTGAAGGCACACCATTGACCAAATTATCTACATCTACAATTATTGTTTCGGGGCTTTCGGTTTCAACATCTACCAAGCTCGAGATTACAATTTCAACAGAAGTTTCTCCAGCTGCAATCGTAAAACTTGTTTGGCCTATAGTATAATCCGCATCTCGTTCAGCTGTACCAGACAATACCAAATCAAAACTAACATCTTCAAGGATACTTGAACTTAATGAGGCAGTAAGGGTTAAATCTTCTCCTTCGAAAAAATCAGGACTTTCAACTGATAATGATAAAACAGGAGGCACAAATGCTTTTGTAGTAAATAACAACTGATAATCTTCAATAGAAGACTCACCTCCTCCTCCATAGGTCCCTTTTGGCAACGAAAGAATATAATCTGTTTCATATTCCAATGGGTTATTAAAACTAACCGTGACAAAGGAGTTAGTCTCATCATAAGATAGGGAATAATCAACTGTAGGTGAAATTGACAATGCAGCTTCAAAAGAAGATTTATTTACACCATGTGAAAAAATTAATTCCATTTGACCCACTGGATCAAAATTGCCAATCGGTCCTGTTACAGCCCTATCTTGATAATTCACCTTTAGAACCCGAAAGTCATTAGTAATGGGATATGTTTCATTAATGTCGTTATTTTCACAAGAAAAATAAGTTAATATGCTAGTGCAAACAACAAGTAACGACAGAAGAATACTTTTAATTTGTTTTTTCATTTTAGTATTAATTTAAACGAGTTTTAAAATCATAATGATCGACCAAATCCTGCAAAAAATCAGCATTTTCTTGACTTAAAAACAAAAGCCATAATTTTTGATCGTTTTTGTCGATAGAAGTGATACGCTTAGGTATATCACTTGTTTTTTCGTTGGTAAAATATTTAAAAAAGGTCAAACCATTAAGGTAAGTACCATGTTTGGAAGGATGTTTGTCGTCATCGTCAAACATCTCTAAATCTGGACGCCATTTTCGTACTTCGGCAAAGAGATTCCCACAAGGTATGACATCAACACCCAACCGCTTGCCCATGTCATTATATGTAGCTTCAATTGTCTTAATCATAAGTGGATTGGAATGATAGGCCCATGTCATCATAAATACAGGAACAGCATTTTTACTTCTTACGAGT
>JAHEMV010000528.1 GCA_024643455.1 Cytophagales bacterium | reverse complement strand
CCTGCAAGCCTGGTATATGCCTGAAAATCCGGGCGCAGCGTTTATTCATGTCAGTGAGCTTGCATCTACCTTTATCAAGGAAGGTACACCTGTAGATCCAAAGACAGAATTGCCCCTCTACATGATATCCTGTTGCTTTCAGGGACCACATATGCGAACCCAGGAAGATTTTGACAAAGGCATTACTTGGGAAGACTGGATGCACAATCCTGCCTGTGTATTTGCGGGAATGGTGCAAAGCCTGGTAATAGATTACCGTGTTTACTCTGGTGATGATTCTTATATTGATTTGGTACGTTCAATGTTGGATTTCCAGTTGAAAAATGGCACCACGCCTGATCACTTCAGTTGGAGCAAGGTGCCTTATGCCAGTTCTAATCCTGGTGAAACAATTTATGAGGGAGCCACTAAATGGGAAAATGATGGCATGCGCGGCGATGGGCTGCATGGCATTGAACCCGATAAAATTGGAGAATTGGGCGTCGCATATCTTAACTTTTATGAGGTGACAGAAGAAACAAAATACCTGGATGCAGCCATGGATTGCGCCAACGCGCTTGCGCTTCACGTTCGGGATGTGACAGTGAATAATGATCCTTTCTCAGCAACACAAACAAGTCTATCTCCCTGGCCATTCAGGGTAAATGCCAGGACCGGATTAGTCATTGACCAGTATTGTTCGAATGTGATAGAATCTATTCGTTTATTTGATGAACTCCTTCGGATCAAGAGTAGAATTTCATTACGTGATACACTGGCAAGTTCATATCAGAAAACACGGGATATAGCCTGGGATTGGCTTTATTCCAAAAACGGGCCCATGAAAACTGGTGTTTGGAATGGTTATTTTGAAGATATACCCAATGATACTAAGCAAACAAACAGGGTGCAAATAACTCCAATGGAGACTGCGAGATACCTGATACATCATCCTGATCTTGATCCCGATTTGAACAACAATGTCCCCGCACTGCTCTATTGGGTTGCCGGGGCTTTTGGTACAGAAGGGATGGATGCCATCAAAGAGCAAACCTGGTGCTATGAGCCTATGGGCAGCCATTCCGCCAGATACGCCTCCGTTTGTGCATTGTGGTATGAATATACCGGTGACAAAAAATTTAAAGAAGAGGCATATAAGTTTTTCAATTTTGCAAGCTATATGACTGACGATAATGGAGTAGTCAGGGTTGGCCCAAATTGGCCAGGGAGTTGGTTTTCAGATGGATATGGTGATTACATCAGACATTTTATGGAAGGTGTTGCGGCAGTTCCGGAATGGGCACCAGCCAATGAAAATCATTTGCTCAAATCTACATCAGTTATTCAAAAAATTAGATATGAGTCAAATTTGATCACTTATACAACTTTTGATAAAAACGCAAAATCAACTTTAAGAATGCAATCAAAACCAAAGCAGATAAGTGTCGATGGTTCTGTGCTAAACAAGACTGATTGGAGCTGGAAAAAGCTGGATGATGGCGGAGTATGTATTGTGAATCAGCATGGGGGTTTTACAACAAAAATTTCATTCTGAAAACGACGGTTCCCTGCATTCAATGGCAAGCAAAATAAATTCTGAAGTTTATGCGAAGTAGTGAAGTAGAGCTGGCATTTCAAGCAAAATCTATGGTAGGCGAAGGAGCGCTATGGGATGAGCGCATCCAGCGACTATATTGCGTAGATATCCTGAATGCTCGATTTTTTCAGTTTGATCCTATAACAGGTGAAAACAAAGTATTTCAACTGGATCAATTTGTTGGGGTAGTTGTTCCTGGGAATGAAAATAAAGTTTGTTTGGCATTGAAGGATGGTTTTGAAGCTTACGACCTATCTACACGAAACACTGTTTGTAATTAATGATATGAATATCAGGGGTTTTGCGTCGTATAAATTTGGATTAAACTAAAAATTAAAAACATGAGACTTATTAGTTGGGGAAATCAAGGGACTGAAAAACAAGGTGTGATTATTGACAACACAAGGTTTGACTTGAGTCATTTTTTTACCGACTGGAACCATGATTTTTTTAATAAATAAAGATTGAATAGACTAGAAACTGTCATCAAAAAACGGAATTGAAAAATGAAAAGAGCGTATATATTTCTATTGTGTCTGGCCTTTGCGTTTCATGCTATTGCAAGCCAGCTCATCATTTATGAAGCACCTGAAGGCGCCGAATCAGCGCCAGAATACGAGCTGGAAGTAAATGGTCAGAAGGTTTTTGTTTACAATACCAGACCTGCTGCACTGGCTTATTTTTCCTTTGATGGAAGGGTGGACATCAAAGTCACTTTTCTGGGTACGGTCTATAATTATGATATTCGGCCCAAAAGTAGAAATATCCATTCTGAATTATATAGAAATCAGATTTCATTTTCCATAGATAAGCCAGAAAATCTGAGCATTGAAATTAATAAAAATCTCAAACGACCCTTATTCATTTTTGCCAACCCTCTCGAAACAAAAGCTCCTAACAAGGATGATAAAACCGTACATTTTTTTGAGGCAGGGAAAATCCATTATCCAGGCCAAGTGATGCTGAAGAGTGGTGAGACGGCCTATATTGAAGGAGGAGCTATCGTCCGCGGACACTTTATGACCAATCAGGGCGAAAACATCCAAATCCTTGGTCGTGGCATACTGGACAACAGCCATTACCAGAAAGGGGAACACCGGCCTATTGAAATCAACCAGTGCAAAAATGTGCTGCTGGATGGCATCATTCTCACAGAAAGCAGGCACTGGAGTTGTGCATCCTTTGCCTCAGAAAATGTGACTTACAACAACATAAAAATAGTGTCCGACAACGACTGGGATGATGGCATCGACATCGTGGGTTCACAGCATGTACTGGTCAGTAACTGCTTTATTCGTACGAAGGATGATTGTATAGCTGTGAAAGGAGGTGTGAATTATTTCACAGAGTTTAGCAGTAGTTTTGATGTGGATGATATCACCATCCGCAACTCTGTGATGTGGAATGGTGTATGGGGCAATGCCTTGGAAATAGGTTTTGAAACTCGAAGTGATACCATCAAAAATGTACTCTTCAAAGACTGTGACCTGATCCATGTTGAAGGGCCTGAAGGCACTTTTACCATTCATAATGGCGACAGGGCTGTGGTGAAAAATATTCGGTATGAAGATATCCGAGTGGAGGATAGTAAAGGATGGCTGGTTGATTTCAAAGTTCTAAATTCACAGTACTCCAAAGATGCAGAGAGAGGTAAAATTGAAGGAGTGCTGCTTAAAAATATCAAGGTAGAAGGAGAACACTATCCATCCTCACAAATATTAGGATTTAGTGACGAATGCAACATAAAAAATGTTACCCTTGAAAATTTTTATATTCATGGTGAGAAAATTAACTCAACATACAACGGAATGATGTCAGTAATCCATACCGAAAATCTTATTTTTAAATAATATGCTTTATATCTGATTTTTTTTCAACTAAATATCAAAACTTCTATAAAATGAATGCTAAAAGATTTAATGGCTGCCTTAATATAGTGTGTGGAGCAGTAGACCTTTCAGCCAGTAATTTGTGGGCTACGGTTGAAATAAAAGAATAAAATATTGAAGTTCGACAGCAAGTGGCTAAGTTAAAACAATCTGTTGGTGAGTTTACAAATTGAATTATAATAAAATTGATAAATACAGATAATTATGAGACGTTCACATTTTTTACACACGATATCAGCTGCAATGGT
>JAHEMV010000527.1 GCA_024643455.1 Cytophagales bacterium | reverse complement strand
ACTGTTCCGCCAGAAATACTTGCGTTTGATGCCATTATCCATCGTAAATAAATCGATGATTGGTTATCTAATGCTGATGGCAAAGATAAATTTGTCACAACCCCACTCGTCCAATTATCAGCCAAAGGGGGAACCGCATTCCCGGTAAAAGGTGTCCAACTTCCTCCAATTCCAATTTTGTATTCAATTTTAAAATCTCGAGGTCCAACAATAATCGAACTTCTTTGCTTTGATGATAGAGTGAAATTTTGATAACCAGCTCCATTAAACTCAATTACCCAGTATTTTACGTTAAATCCGGAATTCCACCCGTTTATCGCTATACTATTTCCAGATGCACCTGCAGGATACGGTGTTGAAAAATTAGTTCGACCTTCAGTGGCAATTGTTTTTGTTGCATTTGCTATAATCCCACCATCCGCGGTTGTATTACCATCATTAAAATCCCACCTAACAATAGTTGTTTGTCCATATACATTTGCAGTGGAAATCAAAGCAAAAAACAAAACCATTAACGTAAGTAAATTCCTGAATCGGGATATAATCAATCTATTCATATTACCTGTGAAAAACGTATTCAATAGGGTCATGTGGTACCAATTTATTTTGTACTAAAAAGTAGCGTAAAATTACTTTTTTTATTTGTTTTTTTATACAATACAGCTATTCATTAATAAGCGGACTATCCAACTTGTAACCAAATTAAATCATTTTCAGGAATATAAATATGGCTATCTTGTTTTTATACTATCCATGGTATTTGGAATTCTTTCTAATCAATAAATATTCAACCACCCTACTTTATTACTTTTACAGAATAATATATTTACTTAGTATTGAAAACTGATTTGATTTAACATACGAATCGTGCTCTCAGAATTTTTAAACAAACCCTTTCATCTACTCGACCGAAAACAGAACCGTTGGTTACTCATCCTGGTTACAGGTGCCTATGTCATTCTGTTCATGAATCTATACCTGCCCTTCAATGTAGATCGATGGTATGCAAAAGCACCAATCCCTTTATTCCTGATACTTTCCAGCTTTGGGATTATCGGTATGTTGGTGTTGGCATTTAGCCAATTGTTCATCCGTGAACTGTTTCATATCCATGTGGTGAAAATATATGGCATCCTATTATGGTTTTTAGTTGACCTTTTCCTGTTGACCATAACGATGTATTTCATTTATGGAAATACTTCTCTTACCGGGATGGATCGGTTCAGTGAAATTCTCGTAACGTTTCGATATACGGCACTGGTGATGATTATCCCATATGCTGGTGTATTATTTTATTTGTCCACCACACAAAAAGGCGAAAATATCAAGGCCTTGCTCAGCGCTGGTAATCACCTTGTCAATATTCTGGATGAAAATGGAGAATTGCATATGGCAATAGACCTGGAGCAACTGCTATACCTGAAGTCAGCAGATAATTATGTTTCTGTTTATTTTATCAAAGATGGTAAAATCAAAAAAGAACTGGTGCGTACAACGTTAAAGCGACTGGAAACAGAATTGGATCAATTTCCGATACGGAGATGTCACCGATCCTACATGGTTAACATCAATAAGATATCCATTTCCATGAAAAGTAATCAGGGCCTGGAGCTTGCTTTGCAACAATGCCCAGATGAAAATATCCCTGTTTCAAAAAATTACAAGGCCTTTTTTATCCGTTTGATCAAGCAAAAAGAGGGATCTAAACAGTAATATACCCGTCTCTCATTTATCCCAAATATTCGTTTTTTATCCCATATCAAGCAACAGGTTTACTTCCATATTTTCTTTTTCCGATTTTTGAAACTGAAATTTTAAAAACTATTATTCATTTAATTATTATTCAATATTATGAAAAGCTTATTAGTAAAAAATGGGATTGCTTTAGGTTTGTTTTTAGCCTTGTTTGTTGGAAATGCATTTGCTGCTGAAAAGGCAAAAGACTTAGTGGGAACGTGGAGTTATGAAGCACCATATGCACCATATGAATACTCAACCGGCAAATTGATCTTCACAGAAAACGCAGAAAAAGTTGAAGGAAAGATCAAAATAGGCGAATATGAAATCGAAATGCGAAACGTAAAAGTTGAAGGTGAAAACATATCCTTTGGTGCATATGTTGAAGGAGAGTATGTGTCGCTTAAAATGACAGTAAAGAAAGGTGAGTTTACTGGTACTGCCAGCTATTCTGAAGGATCTATTGATGTAACAGGCAAAAAAGAAAAATAGTCCTTTATAGTGGATTTAAAGGTATTTTTTTTGCAAAAGGCCTGTCTGTTATGCAGACAGGCCTTTTTGTTTTTCCTGATTGTGGATCCACTATCCTGCCAAAATTATTCAGCAAGGAGTTTATCCATAAACAAATTAAATTCTTCCACATACTTTTCATAGTAGTATCCTGTTCCCGGACCTGAAAATCCAACGTGGATTTTTCGAACTTTATGATGTTTGTCCAGTATGATTGTTGTTGGAAAAGATATAATCCGATTAAGCATCGGCAAGGCCTTTTCTTTGGATTCTTTTTGGGTTGATCCAGCGATCAGGATTTCATAGTTGATATCCAGCTTGCTTTTCATTCTATTTATTCGTGTAATAGCATATTGTGGATCATCCTTATACTCAAAAGCCAGACCAATAAATTCTACTTTTTTATCTTTATTTCTCTTTTGCCAATCAACAAAAAATGACGTCTCATCCAGGCAATTTGGACACCATGTTCCTAAAACCTGAACAACAACTATCTTATCCTTGTATTTTTCATCCGTCAATTGAATTTGCTTCCCTTCAGTATTTGGAAAGTTAATTTCAAAAGTATCATACCCTTCTTTTATAAAGGACAATGAATATGGATCAGGTAATTCAAATGAATCATTATGTTTTGCTGTCCACTGTTGATGCCATGATTTTCCAGACCAAAACTCTCCGGAAATTTCTCCATTCTCTTGCAAAGTGGCTTCAAATAAATAGGCGTGCGTACCGTCAAAACAACTCAACTTCATCACCTCTCCATCCACTACACCTTCTAAAAAACGATAATCACCTGTTGATAACAAAAACGTTCCTGTGGCTCTATTTCCACTTTGTTTAAAAACACCAATTGCTTTTTCCACTGTCTTCTCTTCAATAAAATCCACTTCCCATTCTCCTTCAAAATTGGCAACAGGTGCTGAGGAATCAACAATAAATCGTGGAATATCTCCCAATTTAGCTTCGAAAGGAACAATATAATCATCTGCATAATTCTTCACCCAGACACCAACTAGCTTATCTTTTCCTATTTTGGCATGGATTGTTGCATCAAAAACGTACATAGGCACATGAATGGAATCGTTTGAAATGGATATATCATCCAGTGGAATTCGCTCGGAATCATTGATAAGAAAAATGGTGTACTTTCCATCATTTTCCTGTACATCAAATTGAAATGGAATATCAATTCCTTGGGTTCTGATTGCACCTCTCCAGATTCCTATTGACAAATAATTTGTTGATTCAGTTTGCTCTGCCTTATTTTTTATATCACACCCAAGCCCGAGTGAGATGATCAACAATAAAATTAAACCGGACTGTTTCATAAAGAATAAATTTTTTGAACAAAGCGCAAAGATATAAAGATAATGGATATAAGAGATCGAGAGACCGTTAGCTGTAATTGAATCCCCCACCACTTTCTCCCACTACCAATAGGTTCATTTTTTTAACCTAAACCTCATTTTT
>JAHEMV010000526.1 GCA_024643455.1 Cytophagales bacterium | reverse complement strand
TATTCTGTTTAACCGTTGCATTTCTGTCAAAATTGTGAATAATTCCATATTTTTGAGGCACTTTTTATCACTTTTTTAATGGAATTTATGAAAAATCTGGTTATACCCAAAAATTACAAAAATTTGCTTGACGTCAATGAAACAGAAAAAGCGATTCAACTCGTCAAGGATACGTTTCAACAAAACCTGGCTGCTGAATTAAAACTAAGACGAATCACTGCTCCGCTTTTTGTATTGAAAGGCACTGGAATCAATGATGATCTCAACGGGACAGAGCGTAAAGTTTCCTTCCCGATAAAGGACATTGCACTTGCTGAAGCAGAAGTCGTGAATTCCCTGGCAAAATGGAAAAGGTTGGCACTTGCTGAGCTTGGGATTGAATTGGGATATGGAATTTATACGGACATGAACGCCATACGTCCAGATGAAGTACTGGATAATATACATTCTCTTTATGTCGATCAATGGGACTGGGAACGAGTAATGACTGATGGTCAGCGCAACCTGGACTTTTTAAAGTATATCGTTAAAAAGATTTATGAAGTACTCAAACGCACTGAATACGTGATTTGTGAACATTACCCACAAATCAAACCTCAACTTCCAGAAGAGATTCAATTTATCCAGACAGAAGATATGCTAAAAGAATTTCCTTCATTGACTTCTAAGCAACGAGAGTATGAAGTAGCAAAAAAGTATGGTGCAGTGTTCATCATTGGCATAGGTGGAGCCTTGTCAAATGGAGAACGTCATGATGGCCGGGCACCGGATTACGACGATTGGATTTCGCCAACTTCCGGGCAGTATCGTGGGCTTAATGGTGACATTGTAATTTGGAACGACATTTTACAAGACTCATACGAAATTTCTTCAATGGGTATTCGTGTGAATAAAGAATCTTTAGATAAGCAATTAAAAATTTCAAACTGCGAAGAACGAAAATCATATGAATTCCACAAAAAATTATTGAATGGTCAATTACCTCAATCAATTGGCGGAGGAATTGGGCAATCGAGAATTTGTATGTACTATTTAAGAAAAGCACATATTGGTGAGATTCAATCGAGCATTTGGTCTACTCAAATGAGGGAAGAGTGCTTGAAGCATGGTATGCAATTAATCTAATTTGTATATTGTGTTTGTTTGAAGAAAAAGAAAAATCAATTTGATAAACGTTATAATACCATGATCGGCTTTTTTGAATATCAATATCTTAAATACAAAAAAAATCACCTTAAAAATCTTGTAGCTATGGCTGCTATTGATGGATTTGTCCATGAAAATGAGATCGAATATCTATATAAAATAGGTGAAAAATACCAGTTAAAACCACAGCAGATCAAGCAAATTCTGGATCAGCGTGAGAAAGCGGAACCCGATATCCCGGAACATCACCATCAAAAAGTCGCTTTGCTTTATGACCTCATCGGAATGATGATGGCGGATGAAATCATAGAAGATACTGAATTGGAGTTTTGTAAAAAGATGTTTGAAAAATTCGGCTATAAAGAAATTCTCATTGATGAGATGATCGACCTCTACCGTCAAGGTGTAGAAGATACTGATGTTTGGGAAGAATTTCTGGAGCGTGCAGAAAATTTCAGAACCAACCTTGCAGATTGGTAAAAGAAACCAAATAGGCCTTAAATTATTTAACTATCTCTTGATACAATTATATGTCAATATAATTGTATTGAAGTGCCTAGATTCGAATATTTCTGCTCAAAAATCCTTTTTGAGGATGATTCTGAAAGACTTAAACCAAATTATATTCTGAAATTTTAAATATTTAAATAGAATATTTTATATGCCAAGCTCAGTATTTGAGCAATTATTCATGGGGAAACGATACATTTAAGAATTAATATTTCGTCTAAAGATCATTTATAAAAATTATGATATTTTCATACATTAGGCAATAATATTGTTAATATCACAAACCAATCACTTGAATCAGCCGTATATTTACTATATTTGCAATTCAATTTTAAACAGTAAAGTAATGGCAAGGTTTCTTCTGGTTCTGGTAATTTTAGCATTTCCACTTTTGTTGATAGGTCGCGATGAAGAATTTGACACACTCACCATCAAACCGATTGGCATTGAATATTCAAAATATCCGGGCATCAATAAATTGTATATTGTTGGGCAATGTGAAGGAATGAATGGCAATCAAATAGTTGTATTTCAAAACCGCCCTTCGTTTGATTATTTCGAAAATGATGAGGTCTATGAAACAGAACAATCGCAATTGGAAAAGGCAATGTGGGCAGAAATACTTGATCAAAAAGCAGCTCCAATTATCGTAAAAGGAAGATGGCATCAATACAATGATCGGATGGTATTTCTTTGCAACCAGATTATTAAAATGAACAAACTTTCTGAAACAGTTCAATTACCCTAATCTTTCATTATAGCATCACTTTTCATTAGCGCAATCCAGTATTGTGTCTGCTCGCCTTATTGTGAGTTATTTATACTGCAATCATGCATGTCTTAAAACATTAATAACTCAATTTATATGGTGTATTCCATGATCATTATTATTTTTACACATACTTTTTTAATATAAATCCTGATACTATGAAGACTATTCAAAAATCCATAATGCTATTATTTTTTCTAACGTTGTTCCAAATCTTCCCGTCATTAGCCGGAAATGAAGTCGAACATTTTTTAGGTCGTTGGGCTCTCCATTTTGAAGAAGGAATGGGATGGCTCGAAGTGCGGCAGGAAAAAGGTTACCTGGATGCAGATTTATTATGGATTGGGGGCAGTGTGACTCCAGTCGCCAATGTATTTATTTCAGAAGGAAAGTTGCTTGTTACCCGTACATCAACAAGTGATTTTGACCAGGGTGATGGTAAAATGCGTACCCATATTCTAACCTCAACTTTGGAACTTGAAGGGAAAGGAGACCAACTAATTGGCAAAATGACAGAGCCCAAAAAAGAAGGTGTCGGAGCTACAATTTACTATATTCATGCCAATAGAATTCCACCAATACCTGCTGCACCAGATCTGACTAAAGTAAAATTCGGGCAACCAATAAAGCTCCTTGGCAATGATTTGACAGGATGGAGATTGCTCGAGCAGGATGCTGTAAATGGATGGAAAGTGGAAAAAGGTGAACTTGTTAATAATCCAGAGCAAAAGGAAGGCACTCCCCATATCCATTATGGGAATCTTCGTACCGATGCAGAATTTGAAGATTTTAATTTAACCCTGAAAGTAAACGTACCGGAAGGAAGTAATAGTGGAGTATATCTAAGGGGTATTTATGAAGTTCAGGTTGTAGATAGTTATGGAAAAAGCCTGGATAGTCACAATATGGGAGCCCTGTATAGTCGGATCACTCCATCAGAAGCTGCTGAAAAAAAAGCTGGGAATTGGCAGGAAATGGACATCACCCTTTGTGATCGTCATTTGACCGTGATTCTAAATGGTAAAAAAATTATTGACAATCAACCTATGGAAGGAGCCACAGGTGGGGCAATGACATCAAATGAATTTATACCTGGACCAATTTACTTACAGGGAGATCATGGAAAAGTAAACTATAAGGATATTGTAATCACACCGATCGTCAGATAAATATTAGAAAATAGAAAATTTTTAAAAGGAGATTCCAAGTTTGGATCTCCTTTTTTCTAGTAAAGAATATTGCTAAAATCCATGGAATACAAGTACATTGTAAGGCATAAAATCTATACGCCATGG
>JAHEMV010000525.1 GCA_024643455.1 Cytophagales bacterium | reverse complement strand
TTGGCGCCACTGCCAAATATAATATCGGAGAATTGGGATGGTTTGTTCAATCTGGAGTTACCTATACGCTTGAAGGCGATAATAAACAAAATCTTAATTTTTTAAAAATCCCTCTAACACTAGGAATTGATGTCGCTGATGATGTAAGTCTGTATGGGATTTACAATCTCGCCTGGCAGGTAGGAAACGAAAATGACGTACAGGATTTTTATAACCATTTTGTCAATATTCTAGGTCTGGGTTTTTGCTTTAATACAACGAAGCATATTTCTATTGGCGGCACCCTGAGTTATGGTTTGTCCAATCTTGTAAGTGATTCATCACAGGCAAAAAACTTCAATATAAAACCTTTCACATTTGATATTTATCTGAATTATTTTTTATAATAAAATAATCAATAATTTTAGTATAAAATTATTTCACCACATGATTAATTTAACTGGTCACAATTCAAAAGGCAAAAGTTTTCTTGCTAAATGCTTGTTAATGTCTTTGCTCTCCGTAATCTCTTTTTTTCAGGCAGAGGCACAAATAGCCTATCAAAACATTAGTAATAAAAACATTTCTTTAGGATCTTATGGCCGTGCAGGCATAGATTGGTCTTTTGAAAATGGGGGATCAATTGGTCGTCGGCTCAACCTGAACAATATGGGCAGTATTGGTGGAAGAATGGAAGAACAGGATTACCTGGAAGTTGCACCCGCGTTTCATTTCAAACCCAAACCTGGCGATAGCACACAGATATTTGCACAAATGAGGCTGGCCATGTATTCCACCAGTCTAACTTCCTTTGGAAATAGCTCTTCCACCAGCATTGGAGGATTGGCATTTGCTTTACCCGAAATGTTTGTAGAAGCGCGCAACATTAAAGGTAAAGAACTGAGTATGTGGGTTGGCTCACGACTCTATAGAGGTGCCGATGTTCATATTGCTGATCATTTTTATTTCAATGATCACTCAGGACAGGGATTTGGAATTGAATACAAGAAAACGAGGTTTGCTGCAATTTTCGTAGCATCAACCGATACTTCCGCAACCGTCCCGCCGTATTTCTATCTCAACATAAAGTCAGGCACACCGAGCGCTGGTTTACGTCAACGTTCCGTCGGTATTGTTGAACATGATTTTGTAATGAATGAGTCAAATACCATAACAGTACTTGGGGAATTTCATCGTATGGCAGATGCTGATTCAAAAACTAAAATTGACACCGTTGAACGGGTATTAAATTTCCCTTCTGATCATGGTCTTGTTATCGGGTTCAAGCACCAGTATGAACTTAAATCCACTTTGCCTGGCTCCTTCAACCACTTCTCATTGCGATATGGAACAGGTATAGCCAATGGTGGCGATGGTGGCGTTTCCAGAACCTGGCTAACGTTTGGTGCCCCGGATACAACATCATTAAGTTTTAGGGGAGCGTACTCACTTGCATTAGTTAACCATATGGTGTATAATTTTTCAAAAAAATATACACTCAATGGATATGTTATCATGACAAGCAGCAAAGGTGCTGCAGATACCAACAATAAGTCAATCAGCTATTTCGGGCAGGAAGTGTTTAACAAAAAAGTAGATTTTACAGTTGGAGCTCGAAATGAACATTATATCACAGATTATTTTCACTTACTAACAGAGTTGCATTATTCACAGCGACAGGATGGCACAAATCCAGTAGCCAGCATGGTCAAATTTTCTATCGCACCTGTTTATGTGCCAACAGGCGAACGCGATACCTGGGCACGTCCGCATTTGAGATTTGTTGCATCGCTAGCCAGGTACAACGACTATGCGAAAGAAACGCTTTATTCCCCATACCTTCAATCTGTTGGTGATCGGCGTTGGGGATACTACTTTGGTGTGAAAGCAGAGTGGTGGATTTGGAACTAGCTTTCGTTTTTTATATCTAGGGCTTTGAGTAACGTTTCTTTATATGTGAGACCGATAGGAAGTGTTTCTTTTGCAATTATCACCTGGTTCCCATCCAGGTATTTTACTGATTCCAAGGCTATAATATATGATTTATGCGTGCGCAAAAACATTTTTTGAGGCAACTGGGTTTCTATATTTTTAAGCGTATCACTGCTGATATATACTTTTTCCGCTGTGTGTATTTTTATAAAATCTCCCATGGATTGAATGTATAATATATCGCTATAGGCAACTTTGTATAGCTTTTTGTTTGATTTTACCATTATAAATGAGATCGGCATCTCTTTGTCCTGCATTTCTATTTTCTTTTTCGCCTTTTCGATTGCCTTTACAAAACGGACAAACGAAATCGGTTTTACCAGGTAATCCAGGACATCCAATTCAAAACCCTCAACAGCATATTCCGGGTAAGCAGTTGTGAAAACGATTTCAGGATGATGATCTATGGATTTTAACATATTAATTCCAGAAAGTTTGGGCATATTTATGTCTAGGAAGACCAGATCGATTTCAAATTGTTTTATTTTTTCCATAGCATCAAAGGCATCCAGGCATCGGCCGACCAGTTCAAGGCCTGGAACATCCCGAATATACTTTTCAAGGATATCCAGCGACAAAGGCTCATCATCAACGATCAGGCATTTCATAATTGAATGTTTAAATTGACTGTAAATTTTTTGCTTGACTTTTCGATGGTTAAGAAATGTTTTCCTGGGTAAATCAAGTCAAGTCGCTTTCTTAGATTTATTAGTCCGGTTCCTTTTGGTTTATCTTTTTCCACATCATCTACTACGCCGATATTGTTTATTGATTTCATGGAAATGGAATCTTTTTCTATTGCAATTTGAATATCGACGAAGGATGCTTCTGTTTCCCCTTTGATCCCGTACTTGAAACAATTTTCTATAATTGGAATCAAAAGCAAAGGTGCTATTTTTTGATGATCGATTTCTCCTGAAACTTCGAATGTTAATTTGTCTTTTGAACTCATTCTAAGTTTTTGCAATTCGATATAATTAGCAATAAAATCCAACTCTTTTCGTAAGGCCACCCGTTCATGATTTGACTCATAAATGATGTAGCGCATCGAATCGGAAAGCTTGATCAAGGCATCCGGGGCAAGGTCAGATTTATTCAATACCATAGAATAGATACTATTCAAACTATTAAATAGAAAATGCGGATTGATCTGACTTTTCAAGGTATCCAATTCCGCTTCCACTTTTTCTTTGCGAATCTCAGTAAGTTTGGCTTCCGATTCTTTATAAAGGAACCAGGACTTTGAAAAATGCAACAGGCTGGTTATTCCGATGAAAATGACAAAATAGTTGAGCGTTTCCCAATAATCGAAATACGTAATCAGGTAATAACCTGGAAAGAGATGCTCAATAATAAAGTCAAATAAAAATATTTGACACAAGGTCATTAACCCAAGGAGAAACAACAAAAAAAGCACATAAAACCCATATTTACCTTCATGAAAAAGTCTTGGGATAAGCAACAATAGATTGACATACACAGCAAGAATCAGGAATATGCTGAATACTCCTGTATAAATGTAATCAGTCGCAACCAATGCACTCGAAACCTGAAAATTTCGGAGCAGAAAATACACGGCAATACTCCAGAACACAAGGTGCTGGAGTATCCTGATCCGTAAAATTTTTTCAAACCACAACATGACTACAATCTATGATAATTTTCAGTATCATTGAAAGCATCCTTGTCATTTGAATAGCGGGTTATAAATTTCTGCAAGTCATCCGTTGAGGCGGTAATGACAACATAAG
>JAHEMV010000524.1 GCA_024643455.1 Cytophagales bacterium | reverse complement strand
CTAGGTATATTTTAGAAGAGTTGTTAAACATTAATGGTGCTTCCTCCAGGTATTTATCCACCATTGCCACACTGATTATTCCTGTCGTATTTACATTTGTGACTTTATATGACACTCAAGGAAATCCTATACCAGCCTGGAAAGCAGTATGGCCGGTTTTTGGATCTACCAACCAATTGCTTGCCGGTCTGGCACTTTTAGTGGTTTATGTCTGGCAAAAGCGAAAAGGGAAAAAGACCTTATTCATTGTTCTTCCAATGGTGTTTATGCTTGGTATGACGCTATGGGCATTGGGACAATTGATTTATCAATCCGGATTTACTTCCATTGGTATTATTTCAATAATACTCCTTGTTCTTGCGGTAATACTCGTTATAGAAGCGATCCGAATTGTGTTCTTTAGACCTATCAAAATCCAAAACCAATCCTGATTCCGGGAAACACCTGACCAAAATTGTCGGTGACATAAATGTGTGGATTAACAGAAACCAGCGTGGTTGGTCGCCAGTTGAATCCTATCTTGAAAGTATTTTCGCCAAACATATCCCCCTTCTTTGAAATCAAATATCCCAATTCAAATCCCATCATGTCACGTTTTTCTGAATGTTTATTTATTGTCCATTCATAGCCTAGATTCAGGAATGTATTTAAGTTCACTTTGCTTTCTTGAGTAAAGTCAAATAACAGATTGGAGGAAACATAAGGCCCATAGGATACTCCTTTTTGATTCAGCAGAAGAGAGGCCCTTATTGAAAGGTCTGGAACCCAGGTTGTTCGTACAAGTCCGGCACCTGCAGCAAAACCCAACTCCAGCATATCAAGGTGGTTGATTTTATCTTCGATTAGCGTCACATTTCCATCAATGCATTCATAAGAAAGTGATTTTGACCAGTGCTTTTTCTCTGGAAGCTGGGCAACTGCTTTTTTAAAGCAGGCAGACAAAGACATATCTGAAATCTTTGATAAATCTGTCGTTGTTATAAAAATTTTAAAATCTTCACCACTAAGTATGGCAACGTCTCTGAATCCTGTATTGCTTATTTCCCCTTCTTTTTGCAAATAAATAATCTTGGGATCTCCTGGCTCTATCGTTGGGGCCTTACCTTCTGCAAACTTGACCAGGTCAGCCTTTTCAGGTAATAACTGATCATGCATCATTGGGAGCATTTCTTTGAACTCGTCTAAAATAGCAGTCACTTTTTCCGAGGAGGAAAGCTGATCGTAATCCGAAATTGCCACCTTAATTTCAACTCGATTGTCAATATATACAAGTACGGTGTCGCCAATAAGCTGGCTAAAACCCAGGTTTGGCAGAATGGATATCGCAAAAATTAGACATAGGTTTTTCATATTCTTTTTTTTCTAGTGGATAAATAAATTATAGAATGTATTAATTGCTCTTGACTACAGTTGTACCAATCCTGAATTTGACAGATTCTGAATTCTGGTTTTTTGATCGGCTTTGAAGACTTGGAAAAATGATATCATCTGTTTTACTATTCTGCGCCAGATTCGTTTCTATTCTTTCAGGATCGGGAGCTCTATTTTCAAGCATTGGCTCTTCTGAATGTGATGGATCTACTATAGTCGTGATGTATTCAATTTGCTTGATGTAAACCGTATCTGTACGATAGACCATTTGAGTCTTCTCTGGTTTGGGTTTTTCCCAGACCTGTTGCGGGACTTGCTGATTATTGGCAAATTTGGCCTTGATCAACTTCATCTCTCCTTCCAGGGTATTTACCTGAATGTTTTTAGCTTCTAATTGCTCTGCTCGTGCTATGTAATTTTGCTCCAGTTGCTTCATTTTTTCAGATAAGAGGCCCATTTCATCATTATGTTTCTCCTGAATTGAAAAAAGAACAAAGGAAAAACTTAACATCAGAAAGAGCACAGCAGCGGCAAGGTGGAACCAGGTCAATGGTCGCCTAACATCAGTTTTTTTCTGAACTGCGGACCAAACAAATGGCTTTGAAGACTCCATTTCATCCAAATGCAGGTCATGGGATTCTGACAGTTTTTCACGGATTATTTTATCTATATCAAACGGTTCCATAGTTTCTTTCTTCATTAATATTTTCCATCAGTTGATGTCGTGCTTTTTTCAATTGGGATTTAGAAGTATTTTCACTGATACCCAATTCCCGGGCTATCTCTTTATGGGCATATCCCTCCACAACGTACAAGTTGAATACGGTGCGATAGCCAGTCGGCAGTCGTTCGATCAAGCGCATGATATCAGATGCCTGCAATTGTTGTAATCCATTTGCATCTGAATGTTGCACATCGAGATGGCGTATATCCTCATCAAATTCAATCAGGTTTCTTTTTTTAAGGTTGCGGATGGACTCATTGATCAATATGGTTCGCATCCACTTTCCCAAACTTCCTGGCCCATTGTAAGTGAAATTTTTCAAATATTTGAAAACCCTGGTAAATGACAGAATGACCACGTCTTCGGCATCGTGTTGATCACTCATATACCGCATGGCGATCAGATAGAGTTCGGAATAAAACTTATTGAAAAGAAATTCGTGAGCGCGGCGGTCATTGTTGACACAACGTTTTACCAATTCTTCTTCGCTCAATATCATTTCTTTCATTTAATTAAGTCGTTCATCCATAGAACCCTGCCATTGGAGAAATGGTTGCCTGGCGTGAAGAAAATAATTTCCGCCGACCTTCCCGGATTTATACAGCGAGCCTGTAAACTATGTGAAAAGTCATTATAATTTAAGCTCGGGGTGTCAACTAAAATTAATGTTAGCTCAACAACTTATCCAATGAGTTTGAGGCTACAAAATGATAATTAGGTCTCGCATGCTCATAGGTCTTTTTTGCTAATGCTTTCCCCTTTTCAGTTTTGATCAATTCTTTATAAATAGGCATTAAAAATTTTCTTCTACCGGTATGGATTAAAAATGCCTGCATTGCCGGGATTGAAGGATCGTATAAGGTACGGGCACAATGAACAAACCAAACACCCAAAATCTCTGCATTGCCACTTTGTGTGAAATGAAAAGATTTATCCAATTTTTCCATGGATTCAGTGGATAAATTTTCCGGTAGTTTTTTAATAAAATATACCCATTCATGGCTTGACCAATCCGTTGTATCAAATGAAGTAGTGCCATTTTTCCAAAGATTAACTGCTTTATTGACCGCATCAAATCTAATGGAATGCACTTTAGGTAAACTTGCCGGTAACCCGACACCATATATCCATTCATCTAGATCGGATATGGGTTTTATGCCATTTTTTTGAAATAAATTTTTATTCAGGTAGGGAATGAATACCTCGGTATAATTTGATTTAAATGCATATTCACTGAAATAGGTATTGAGAAATGCATCAAATTTTTCCCTCCCGACAGATTCCTCAAGATATTTCAAAAAGAAATATCCCTTGTCATAGGCAATGGTTGTCACGCCATCATCCGGGTTTCTACCCAAAAGATCAAGCTTGAGTTTGGTGTCTTCCGATTTGCCATTGTTCATAAAATAAGCAACTTCATCTTTCAAGCCTTGCATGCTTAGTGACGAGAGCATATCAGCATAGTCTGCGCCTTTCAACGCTTCCATAATACGGTGCTCAAAATACACCGTAAAACCTTCATTAAGCCAGAAGTCATTCCAGGTTCCATTGGTCACCAGGTTGCCTGACCAGGAATGTGCCAATTCATGTGCCACAAGAGAAGTGAGTGATTTGTCCCCTGCCAGAATAGTCGGAG
>JAHEMV010000523.1 GCA_024643455.1 Cytophagales bacterium | reverse complement strand
TCCAATTTCACCACCTTCATCAGCAATGAGCGTCACACCTTGTTCATCCATTATTCTATTATAATCGAGTGATGTTTTATAGGACATAGCACCAAATCGGGCACCATAAATCCTGCGCATTTTAGTTGGTATAATGGTGTGTAATGGTACAGTTGCAGCCCATTTATCCCCTTTGTACCTTTTAGAATATAATATAAATTTAGTTTCTGTGTCCTGTTCTTCGTCTTTGATGTGATAGGTACCTAATACCTCAAAATACATAAATGGTCTTGCTTCATTATCGACGGTACTATTTTTGAAAGCAGCATCCCTGGTAAGGTCAAAAGTCCGAGCATAAGGTGCACGAACTGTGGCCTCAAAATCCGCAACATTTTTCATATAATATTGTCCCTTTATTCCCCATCCTATGGTTGTGTTTGTGGTGAAGAGTTCACCATACATAGGTTGAAGGTGAATAAAAAGCTTATTTATATCATATGGAGTATCATACAATTCCTCATAAGTCAGGGTTGTAGCTTCTGTGTTCAGGTTTTCATTTTGGGCGATCGCTTTGCCAGCGAAACTGAAAATCGTAAAAATTGATATTGCTATGAATATTCTTTTCACCTGGAAAAAGATTTAATTTATTAATACAAGGCATCAACTATACTGATGACCTAAACAAATATATTTATTAATTTATAGGATGAAAATGGGAAATAGTAACTCCCAAATGATCGTGATGTAAGTTTTTAAATAAAAATTATAATTACAGTTGAATCAAATTCAAAAACACACTAAAATCTATAAACCTTATTCCAAGTATAGCTTTAATTACAAAAAGCTTAATTATTGAAAGTAAGTAGGTTGTAGAGCAAAAAAATTATAATATCGATTTTAAAGATTTTAAGTTCGCAGCTATAATCTGATCCGCAATTACTTCATCAATAGCATTAGAAATAAATAGTGTTTCGAATTGGGACGGAGCAGTATATACTCCATTCTCCAACATTGCATTAAAGTATTTGCCAAAAAGAACAGTATCGGATGTTTTGGCTGAAATAAAGTCGGTGACCTTATTATCTGTAAAAAAGAGGCTGATCATCGATCCAATTCTATTTATTGTGTAATTCTTATCAACCTTATTCAAGTTGTTTCTAAAGCCTTGTTCTATCCGTTTCCCAATAGATTCAAGTTTGATATAGATCTCATCATGATTATTCAGATAGTTAAGCATGGCCATGCCAGCATGCATAGCAATTGGGTTCCCGCTTAGTGTTCCCGCCTGATAGACCGGACCTGATGGGGAAACATAACTCATGATCTCTTTTTTACCGCCATACGCGCCTACAGGCATTCCACCTCCGATAATTTTTCCAAGGGTGGTTAAGTCGGGTTTTATATTAAATACTTCCTGTGCGCCACCTTTTGCTAACCTAAAGCCGGTCATTACTTCATCAAAAATAAATACAATTCCATGCTTATCACACAATTTGCGTAAGCCCAGGAGATATCCTTCTTGTGGCAATACGCATCCCATGTTGCCAACGACCGGTTCTATAATGATGGCTGCAACCTGATCTTTATTTTCCATGATTAGGTTTTCTGCCGCATCAAGGTCATTATAAGGCGCAGTCAGGGTGTCATTTGCAGTACCTTTTGTGACGCCTGGACTATCAGGTGTGCCCATGGTAGCGACTCCGCTTCCTGCAGCAATCAAAAATGAATCGCCGTGGCCATGATAACAGCCTTCAAATTTTATTATTTTATCCCGTCCGGTGTAGCCTCTTGCCAGTCTAATCGCAGACATAGTAGCTTCCGTGCCTGAGTTGACCATTCGCACCATTTCAATTGACGGAACCATGTCAATGATAAGTTCAGCCATCTCCACTTCTTTTTTTGTCGGAGCTCCAAAAGAAGGTGATTTTTTTATCGCTTCTATAACAGCTTGTTCAATTTCTTCATTGGCATGACCCAGGATCATTGGTCCCCATGAATTGATCAATTCAATATATTTGTTCCCATCTACATCAAACATGTATGGTCCTTTTGCAGACTCGATAAATAAGGGCTCACCGCCAACGGCTCTAAATGCTCGAACCGGAGAATTAACACCTCCAGGGATGACATTTTTAGCTTTTTGGAATAGATTTTTGCTTTGTTCTTTTATCAACATTGTATTTAATATCTTGGGTTTGCAACAACTAATTGGGAATTCATAAATTTAATAATGGGGACGATTTGATTGCTGTTCTTATCTCCGTAAAGTGTGCCTTGAAAAACCTCGCCAGGAATAAAATTCTTTATTGCAGGATCAAATTGAAATAGATTTCCCATTCTTTTCATTATCTTTCCTGTAGTCATCATCACTTCATATCCTGTATAAAAGTTTCTGGTTGGATAAGCATTAAACTGTTTCATATACTTATCATTAACAACATTATACTTTGGTTTTGAAATATCCACGAATGTTGGAGCAATCAGATGCGCATGTAGTCTTTCAAGTCCGTCAAGTGCTGTATTGCGTTGATCAAGCCATCGTTCATATCCAAGGAGCATGGTGGTATCGCCTCGAGTGGCAAGACCTGTGATGGTATTAGCCACTAAAGCCGGATCATAGGAGGCAACAAATACATGACCGATACTGTCCGGTTTGATAACGAGATAATCTTTTTCAGTAATTCTTAAGTTTCCTATCACTTTTCCTTGCTCAACCATATCGTCAAATTCACTCTCATCAAATTCAACAGTCATGGTATTTGTTAGTATGTCCAATATGCTTTTTCCATTTTCGGTGGCAATTCCATTAATATAGCAGACATTAAAACCAAAGTTTTCAATTTCCTGCTTATAAGTGTATGCGGTGATTGAGTCTCTTTGATTTTTTCCATGAAAAATCATCACATTTTTATTGGTAACGACATCTTTCATATAATCAGCAGTTTTCCTGGCCATATTTTCATCGGTAGGCATAAATAAAAATGCATATGGATTATTGCCAATTATTTCAGAATTGGTCGACATTGGATTAATCATGTTAATTTTATACTGATAGCAAAAATCAGATACTACTTTTACTGGCCCCGGGTACAGCGGCCCTATAATAAGATCCATGTGTTTTAGCTCATCATATTTCAATATTCTGGAGGTAACACTGCTATCCTGTTTTGTATCGTACAAGGAAAGTGAAATATTAATTCCCTGGCTTTTCAAGTCTGCAACTCCAAGCAATATGCCTTCATAAAGCTCTACAACCCATTCATTCGATATGAATTTTGAGTTATTTTTTAATTTATCAACCATTAATGGTAATAAGACAGCTACCTGATAGGCGTCTTTTTTTACAGATTTTATCTCTTCATCGATTCGATACTTTCCTTCATCCAGTTCATACACTGATACAATATTTTCTAATAATCCCCGATCTTGTTCGCTTATAGGAAGCTGAATGATTTTGTCGGCCAGATTCATTGCAACATCTTTATCAGATGGATGTTCTTTTAACAAGTCATCTAATTGGTCATAGCTAAGATTTTTTAAATAGTTTCCTTTAAATGAAGATGCGTCTTCTTTTAATTTGATATCCTGAATACGCTGAGTATAATTTAAACCTGAATTAAAATCTCCTTCAATGAAATAGATATTTGCCAACCATAGATTTACCTCGTCTATCTTTTTCCATTTAGGGTAGTTTTTATTGATTTGTAAAAACATATCTTTTGCAACGAAAAGTTGATTGTCCTTGAATGCAGCTACAGCATAGTAGTA
>JAHEMV010000074.1 GCA_024643455.1 Cytophagales bacterium | reverse complement strand
ACTTTAAGTGTTCTGCCATAATCGGAAAAATGATCGACAGCCGAACTTTGGCAGAGGATGATATATTCTTGAGGTAATATGCTAAAATCAGGTAATGTTGCAGTATCATTCCCAACAACCAGGTTCATGTTTTTTATAGCATAAGTCTCCTCGCCAGGATTGAAAATCTCAAGGTATTCATATTCTGGCAAATCGACACCTGGACTGGGATCGGCCATGATTTCTGTGATCAGCACATCATTGAATCTGACGAGATAGGGGGCGACATAGGTGAAAGAAATGCTTGTATTCTCCATGACATTCGAAAAGAGATCTTCTATTCCATGGATATTTAATAGATATTCTACCTTATTCCCAAATTTATTTTCAAAGTTTAGGGTAACAATGGTGTCATTTTCCAAAAGTGCAGCATATGGATTTCCAATGCTTTTATCGATCAGATAATTGGTGATATCCGAAGCGATGGATTCATTAATTTTTTCTGAAAAGCTAATTTTCAATGTTGAATCTGAAGTCACCCACAATGTATCGATGACTGGTTTGATATCATCATCGTAACTTTTGCCTGAGATGATCAGATCGTCAAAGAAAAACTTGTCGGATCTGGTAGAAGTATAAGTGCATACTATCCCAAAATAGTTTGAGAAAAATTGCTCATTATCCATGATCGTTCCTTCAGAAATGAAGTTGCCGCTTAAGTCAGTATCCACAAATAATTCCCAGATGCTTTCCTGGGATTTTGTCACTTTTATCCGAAGTTCGACCGTGCTGACATCAATGCGCTTATCTTCTCCGTCGATTATTTTTTGTATGGAATTTTTTGCCCCGGATTGTTTATACAAGCTGATTTCATCCTGTGTATTTCCAATTCGCACAAAATATCCATTCAATGCATTTTTTAAATCTACCTGATCAGAAACCAGGTAGATATCCATGTAATTGCTGGAAGAGGGATTGAATGCCAATTTTACGTAAAAAGACCACTCGGCCTCATTGATGATTGTACTTGGAGTCGCAAGATATGATTGTGATGCAACAGCAGATGCAGTAAGTTGAAGTTGAAGATCTGAGTTAATGGAAAAATTTAGCGTGTCACCTAACCAGGCAGGTATTTCTGTGAGATTGCCATCAGAAAAATCATCGCTTATTTGTGAAAAGACGGTAGAATATATGGTTGATTGAACTATGATTAAAAAAATCAGGCAGTTTTTCATATTAATTCAAATGAATACGAACTCATTAATATTAAATATATTAATTTTGCACTCCGATCGAAAATGATCGGTTTTAACCATTTAATATAACAATTTATAAAATGAAATTAGCAGTAGTCGGAGCCACCGGGCTCGTAGGCGGAGAAATTTTGGAAGTACTGGATGAAAGAAAATTTCAGTTCGATGAATTATTGTTGGTCGCTTCTGAAAGATCGGTAGGTAAACAGGTCGAATACAAAGGGAAAAAGTATTCAGTGATCGGAATGGCAGATGCTGTTTCCAGGAAACCTGACATTGCTATTTTCTCTGCTGGAGGAGGAACCTCATTGGAGTGGGCTCCAAAATTTGCTGAGGCAGGAACAATTGTTATTGACAATTCATCAGCCTGGAGAATGAGCCCGACCCATAAGCTAATTGTGCCGGAAATCAATGCCAAAGAGTTGACCATTGATCACAGAGTAATCGCCAATCCAAACTGCTCGACCATCCAGATGGTAGTCGCATTGGCGCCGCTTCATGCCAAATATAAAATTAAACGCATAGTCGTTTCTACCTACCAGTCGGTCACCGGAACAGGTAAGGCAGCAGTAGATCAGCTCATGAATGAGCGTGCCGGAATTGATGGGAAAAAAGTTTATCCTCACAAAATCGATTTGAATGTTCTGCCGCACATCGACGTTTTTCTGGATAACGGATACACCAAAGAGGAGATGAAAATGGTGAACGAAACCAAGAAGATTTTCTCTGACGACTCCATACAAGTTACCGCAACAACAGTGCGTATCCCGGTAATGGGCGGACACAGTGAAGCAGTAAACGTAGAGTTTGAAAAAGACTTTGATTTGGCAGATGTCAGAAAAATGCTTTCGGAAGCTCCGGGGGTTATCCTTCAGGATGATCCTAAAAACTTCGTGTATCCGATGCCGATGAATGCACATAAAAAGGATGAAGTATTCGTGGGTCGTTTACGCAGAGATGAGTCACAACCAAATACATTGAACATGTGGGTAGTGGCCGATAACCTGAGAAAAGGAGCCGCCACCAATGCGGTACAGATTGCAGAATACATGGTCGCAAATAATCTGATTCCCTTACTGCAGGACTAAAATGATTGCAAAACTTCTGAAATACGAAGTACAACAATACATAAAGGATCATCAGTACGATGATCCTTTTTTACTTTCGCTTAAAGCTAAAAAAGGCGGTGACTTTCCGTGGGAAGCAGCAATAGAACAAATACATTCCCTTCAAAAAGCAAAAGGTAAATTGCCAACTTGGGCAGCTGCAAAAGATATCATTTGGCCGGCGCCCCTTTCCGTAGAACAGGCATCTTCGGAGATTACGGCACGGTATAAAGCCGGTCAAATCACCGGAAAATCCATAGTTGATCTGACGGGCGGCATGGGAGTTGACACTTCCTTTTTCGCTGATAACATGCAGGAAGTTTATTATGTGGAGGTCAATGAAAAATTAGCAACATTGGCCGGACACAATTTTGAAGCACTGGGCAAATCTAATATTTTCGTCTACAATCAATCGGCAGAGGACTTTCTGACTGCCAGCAAAAAACAGTTTGATGTTCTCTACCTCGATCCTTCGCGCAGGGACAAAAGCCGAAAGGTTTTTATGATCCAAGACTGCGCGCCTAATCTGTATGAGATCATTCCCAGGAGCCTGGAAAAAGCAAAAAAGGTGTTAGTCAAGCTTTCGCCCATGGTTGATCTGTCTTTGCTGATTCGAGATTTTAATCCTTCTAAAATATGGGTGATTTCCGTAAAAAATGAAGTAAAGGAAGTGTTGTGCCTGATTGATGAAATAAAAAGTCCGACGCTCATTTCAGCCGTCGATTTGTTTGAAGATGGAAAATGCGCACTTTTTGAGTTTGAACCAGGAGATGAGGCAACTGCACAAAATGAATATGCACTTCCGCTAAAATATATTTACGAACCATCCGCTGCCATTTTGAAAGCAGGTGCTTTTAAGTTGGTTGGGAAAAGATATGGATTGAAAAAACTCCATGTCAGCACACATCTTTACACTTCAGACGAACTGCTACTCGATTTTCCCGGCAGGACCTTTTTATGGAAAGCGCAAATACACCAGGATAAAAAGGAAATAGCACGTTTGATTCCCGACAAAAAAGCAAATGTGCTCACCAGGAATTACCCCCTTTCCCCAGACCAGCTAAAAAAGAAACTGGATATGAAAGATGGTGGTGAAAATTACCTGATCGGTACCACTCTAATGGATAGGCAAAAAGTGCTGTTATGGTGTGAGAGGGTTTGAATCTTTGGATTTTTAGTCAATTTGATTTGCAACAAGCAGTGCCACACCCAGCAAAAGTGTGATTAATCCATAGTACCTCAAAACGGTAATCCTGTTTTTGAAATCCAGAAACCACAACACCCACCAGGGTTTGATCATGCCTAGAAAGGTAACTGTTAGAAATATCCAGAAAAGTATTTGTATAAAAAACTGTATAAAATCCATGATCAAGCTAAATTCGGCTTTCTAAATTAAACATGAAAATAGGCCTTCTTTCCGATACCCATACATTTTTGGATGATAAAATCTTTGAATACTTCAGCGAAGTTGATGAGATTTGGCATGCCGGAGATATTGGTGATCTTGCCACGGCAGATGCTCTGGAAGCTTTTAAACCATTCAGGGCCGTTTATGGAAATATCGATGGTCATGAATTGCGCATTCGATATCCTGAAGATCAGGTGTTTGTCATGGATGGAGTGTCGGTATGGATGACCCATATCGGAGGCTTCCCACCAAGATATGAAATGCGTACAAAACCGATTATAACTAAATGGAATCCAAAACTTTTTATTTGCGGGCATTCACATATTTTAAAAATTATGCCGGATGTCAAACGCCCTGGTTCGTTGTGTATCAATCCCGGAGCAGCTGGAAAGCATGGATTTCACATCGAAAAAACCATCGTTCGATTTGAGCTGAACGCTGGTAAAATCGAAAACCTGGAGGTGATCAAGCTTGGTAAAAGGGCAAAAATATAGGCCTACCATCGGAAGGCCTATTCAATTTTTTATATCGCAACAAGCTTTTATTCAGCAGATTTGCTGTCTTTTTTAGCTTTTTTTGGAGCAGCTTTCTTTTCTGCTTTTGCCTTAGGAGCAGCTACTTTTGCAGGTTTCTCAGCTTTTACCTCAGCTTTAGCAGGCTTCTCAGCTTTAACCTCAGCTTTTGGAGTTTCTACAACTTCCGCTTTTACAGCTTCTTTTTTAGCTACGGGTTGTGCTTTCTTTTTGGCAAACTCTTCTTTTATCTGCTCAATGTCTACATTTTTTATAACAGGCGTGCTGGTTAACCTTTTAATATTCGTAACTCTCTTTTTAGAGACTCTCCTGTTTTTTTTTGCTTTTCTTACAAGTCTAGTAACTGCCATTTTTCCTTAAATTTCAAACGAGCGGCAAAGATATACTTTTTCTTCATGATTTGGAAAGTTTTTTAAATTATTATAGTTGCCTAAACTCAATTTTAATTAATTAATGTTTTTTTTAAAGCTTAACAGAATAATTCTCAATAAATTTGGCCCATAATTGAGTGAAACCAAAGTGATAAAAATCCTTTACATCGTATTTTTTATATCCATTTTGTCATTAGAAAGCAATGCTCAGGTGACTCTCGGTGTTCAAGGCGGTGGCAATCTTTCTAAGATGGATTTTAGCTATAATCCAGAATACAAATACACCAAAGTAAACTATACCGAAGGATTTATAGGAGGCCTGGTGATCCAATTTCTCGCGGAAAAACATACCGGGATCGAGGCTGAATTCAATTATGCACAAAAAGGCTGGGTAGAAATGGATACTACTTTTGGAAATAATCTGAAAAGTAGGAATAAATTAGATTACGTGGAATTGCCCATTTTAACACATATAAATATGGGAGCAGGAAATTTTAGAGGATTATTTAACCTGGGCCCATATATTGGATATGCATTGAACAGGAGGTATACAGTTACTGATGAAAATACTGGATCAAGCGAATCGCACGAATATATCTTCAATAAGGATTCAGATAATAGAATTGACTTTGGATTGTTGGTTGGTTTTGGGTTCGAATACCGTTTTTCTTTTGGAAAGATAGCAACTGAGGCTAGATACTCCATAGGTCTTGGAGATCTTGACAAAAATAAAGGTTCCCAGGCTGAAGTTTCACAGTTTAGAGTTCTGGGTGTATTGCTACGGTATTCAGTCCCGCTCAACGCAAAAGCTAAGGAATCCAAAAAAGATCAGAAATAATGTCATCAGCTAGAAATTTGCCTTTTCTAGTTAGTAAAAGCTTTTCTGTTTTCATTATCAGGTATTCGTCACGAATGAGCTGACTGATTTTCTCCTTTTGATTTCTTAAAAGATCATAGCCATATTTTCGTTTCAAAATGGAAAGATCACATCCCCATTTGGTTCTTAAGCTGGTAAGTAAGTATTCGTTGACCTGGGCGTCATGTGACAAATTATCCAATTCAAATGGCACATTCCCTACTGCGATGGACTTCATGTATTTATGGTTATTTGCAATGTTGTACTGTCTGGTGCTTCCATTGTAGGAATGTGCGCCAGGTCCAATGCCGATGTAGTGAATATCTTTCCAATAGGCCGTGTTGTGTCTGGCATAATTTCCATCCCGGCAAAAATTGGAAATCTCGTATTGCTCAAAATTATGCAGTTCTAGTTCGGAAATGAGTAAATCAAATTGAGTGGCTGAAAGTTCATCATCAACCGCTTTAAACCGCCCCTTTTTCTGCCAGTTGCCGAAAACAGTCCTTTCCTCAATGGTTAGGCTATAAACGGAAATATGTTCTGGATTCATTAAGATTACCTGATCAATATCCTTTTTTAGTTCAGCGATGGAATGTCCTGGGATGGAGAAAATCAGGTCAATGCTCAGATTGTCAAATCCGACCTTCCTGGCAAGTTCAATACTATTTATTGCTTCATCGGAATTGTGTGCCCGATTTAGCATCTTCAATGTGTTATCCTGAAACGATTGGACTCCGATACTCAGACGATTTACGCCGAGAGATTTTATTACGGACAATTTTTCTTCTGATAGATCATCAGGATTAGCCTCCAGGGTAATCTCTGCCTGATTGCTCACATTAAAAATCGAATGGATATTCTTGACCAAGCCTTCAAGTTCATCAGCAAAAAGAATAGATGGCGTGCCACCACCAAAATATATGGTATCCAATGATCCAAAATTGAGGTACTCTTTCCTGAGAATCAATTCTGTGGAAATGGCCTCGATCATTTGTTTACGATAGCCTGTATTGGTACTAAAGTGAAAGTCGCAATAGTAACATGCCTGCTTACAAAATGGGATATGAATATAAAGACCCGCCAAAATCGATTATTTTTGGTGCAAGTTATCAAGAAAAAAGTTTGAGCTACAGTTCACGCATCATTACGACGTTATTTTTTTTGCTGACCTTCACCGGTTACGCCCAGGTAAACTATGAAGTATCCTTTCATTTTTATGCTGATTCAACAAGGGTAAGAACGATTTTACCTGATGTTTTTACAAAAGTTGACTCGATTCAGCTTCCTAATATGGTGAGTCAACATCTTGGAAAATTGTATGATTTGGGACATTTGGCTGCGCAAAGTCGTACTATTTTTCATTCAGAAAAAAAAGCCGATGTGTATTATTATGCCAATAAAGCATATCAAATGGCATATCTTTCACAAGGTAGTGTCTCAGATGAGATATTAAATAAGATTGGGTTTGACACAAAAAATTTTAAATCTAAACCTTTTTCATATACAAAACTTTCGAAGCTACTCAACCAGATCCTGGATTATGCTGAAAACCATGGATATCCTTTTGCTTCCGTAAAACTGGATTCCATCGCCATCACATCCGGTGAAATTAGTGCCTGGCTTAACTATCAAAAAGGGCCAATGATTGTATTTGATTCCATGGTAGTTTTTGGATACGACAAAGTGAAAGTCAACTACCTGATGACACACCTGGGAATCTACAAAGGAAAACCATATGAAGAGAAACTAATTTCAGAGATCCCTAAAAAAGTAAAACTGCTTTCTTTTATAAGTCTTACAGGTCCTCCGGAAATTACCATTTCTAATGGAAAGTGTGTGATTAATTTGGATCTCACCCAGCAAAAGGTGAGTATGTTTGATGGAATTTTAGGCGTTTTGCCAAATCAAAAAAATGGGAATGGGGTGCTTATCACTGGGCAATTGAAATTGGATCTCATGAATGTATTTTCATCGGGGAAAAGGATTGCGTTGGATTGGCAAAGTTATAATGTTGGTTCGCAATTATTGGATGCGTTGTATTACCATCCAAATATTTTCCGAACTCCTTTAAATATCCAGACGGATTTTAATTTATTGAAGCAAGACTCCAGCTTTATCAATCGCAAATTTGCATTGGAATTATCCCTTTTATCAAAAAACAGTAATAAAATCGGTTTCCGGACAGAGCTGGTATCATCGAACCTGATCAGCACCTATGGCATGGATGATCTTACTGAATTACCCGATAATACAGACTATAATCTGAAATACTATGGTTTGAATTATCAATTAAATCGATTTAATGATGTAAATTTTCCATCCAAGGGTTGGGGAGTACTCTTGACTGGATCAATAGGCCAGAAGAAGATCATTAAAAATCCATCGTTGAACCAGGATATTTATATTGGCATTTCGCTCAACACAATCCAATTTAGGATCGATGGAGAAATTGAGCAATTTTTAAAATTATATAAGAATATACTTCTTAGGTCAAAAATTGCTGGCGGATACCTCAATGGTGAAAATTTGTTTCAAAGTGATGCATTCCGAATTGGAGGTTTAAACTCCTTGAGGGGGTTTACTGAAAATCAATTTTATACTTCGGCATTTGGTGTGGGCACTATGGAAATTAGAGCTATGTTTTCACAGGGCACCTATTTTTTGCTTTTTTTTGATCAGGGAGTTTTATCAGAGTTCAATGATATTTCGAGTAAAACTAACTATCCATTTGGTACAGGAGCAGGATTTAGTTTTAGTACATCTGCAGGTATATTTAATTTTATTTTGGCCTTAGGGAAATCTTCAAGTCAACCTTTCGGGTTCAACTATTCCAAAATTCATTTTGGTTATATTAGCCGGTTTTAATTTTGAAATGATATTATTAATAAAATTTACAAGTAATTTTGTGAGATTGTATTGTCCATGAATTCCATGCCGAGATTGAAGTACATTATTTCCATCGTGATAATTTTGCTGATTAGCAATAATATACAATGTTTTGCTCAGGATTTTTTGGTTAAAAAGGATCTGCGATTAGATTGGGTTTTTTACGATAAAGATGAAAAGTTGATGTTGCCTTTTCTGGATAACAGTAAAGAATATCCGGTAGCTATTCACCTCGCTATTGATCTCGATCTTGGGAATGAAGCGTATTTAATGATTTCCATTCCAGCTGGCACAAGTTTGTTTTTGGATAATAAATTTGTGAAGCATTATCAAGAAGAAACTTTTCCAAAGTTTTCACTTGACAGCCTCAGTAGAGAATTCAGTAGATCAAGCCTCCAATTGACACTTTATAATAAAAAGAGCTTCAGTAGTCCAACAGAAGCAAAAATAGGTTATCTGTACAGGGGATTCGATGTGAGTACAACAGTAAATCCCATATCGGAAAGAGTTTTAGATAATAGAAGTGAATATTTAAAAATAATCATATTAGCATTGTTCACGTTTTTTGTCATACTTCAATCGCTATTCCCGTCTGATTTGTTTGAGTTTTTGAGTTTTCGTACGCTTGTTACATTTCGATATACAGACACCCTTATTTCTAAATATCGATCTATAACCAAAACGCAGATATTAGTGATTATTTACCAGGCAGCTTTACTTTCTGGATTACTGATAGTGTTTTTGAATTATTATTCTAATCCTTTTGAGAAAATGCGACTGGTGACTATCAATCCATTATTAGGATGGTTTTCATTTTTTGGGATGATCCTCGTTTTGTTTTTATTTAAATATATACTTATAAGTATACTGAGTTTTCTTTTTGGGCTGGAGGACAAGATTAATTTTTATTTTGTTGAGTTCTTGAGGATGTCAATGATTTTCTATTCAATACTCTTTTTGGTGGTTGGTTATACCATAATAAGTAAGTTTTATTTGGTTCAAGATCTTTTAGACAACCTGGTTATGTTAATAGTTGTTTTTAATATGCTCCGTTTCATATTACTCTATTTTAAATTTCGTAGTACGGTGCCCTTGAAAAAATTGCATTTATTTTCTTACCTTTGCACGACAGAACTAATTCCAATCATTATCGGGATTAGATTTTTTATCAAGTAGACAACCACCCAACATTTTAATTAGCTTAAATCACGATGATTGATCAGAGTAGACTGGAAAAAGTAAAAAGTATATTAGTATCGCAACCAAAGCCTAGCGCTGAAGATTCACCGTATCATAAACTTTCCACCAAATTTAATGTGAAAGTGGATTTTCGTCCATTTATACAAATTGAACCAGTTGGTGTAAAGAATTTTAGAAAACAGAAAATTGATGTTCTAAATCATACGGCAGTAATTTTTACAAGTCGGAATGCAGTAGATCATTTTTTTGGTTTATGCAAAGAAATGAAAATAGAGATGCCTTCGGACATGAAATATTTCTGTATTTCGGATCAAACATCATATTATCTCCAGAAATACATTGTTATTCGAAAGAGAAAAATTTTCACTGGCTCAAAAACGGCGCAAGATTTAATAGAGATTCTCAAGAAACACAAAAATGAAAAGTACATTTTTCCCTGTTCTAATATTCGCAAAAATGATATTCCTGATTTTTTAGTTGAAAACGGCTATAAATTTTCAGAAGCAATAATATATGAGACGGTGGCTAGTGACTTATCAGATTTGGCAGATGTTAATTATGATATAATCGCCTTTTTTAGTCCTTCGGGTATTAATTCTCTGATGGTTAACTTCCCTGATTTTAAACAGAATAAAACCAGAATTGCCGCATTTGGCCCAACAACAGCCCAGGCAGTCCTTGATGCTGGGTTAGTTCTCGATATTCAGGCACCTATGCCAAATGCACCTTCAATGACTGGAGCACTAGAAGTATATATAAAGGAAGCGAATAAGCTTTAGTGATAAAGGAATAATACAAAGTTCTATTTTTTTATAACAATTTTTTAAATATTACATTTTGTAATAAAAAGTGAAAATTAGTTATTTTTCGTAAAATTTAATTCCTATTGTTGTAACTATGTTTGTATCAGGGAGAAAAATTCTTGTACTTATAGTTTTACTTGCAGTCATAAAGCCTGTATTTGGTCAACAAGACCCGCAATTTTCGCAATACATGTTTAATGACCTGTATAATAATCCTGCGTATTCAGGAGTGATGGGTGTGACCAATCTAACCATGCTTTATAGATCGCAATGGACGGGATACACTGGTACCTATGATGAAGGAGGTGCTCCAAATAGTTTTTTAGCAAGTTTCAACTCGCCAGTATTTAAACTTAGAAGTGGAGCTGGTTTTTATTTCATGAATGATAATATCGGGCCTCAAAATAATATCCAGTTTATGGGTTCATATGCCTATCATTTAGGAGTAGGAAACGGAAAGTTAAGTTTTGGTGTACGAGCAGGAATTTTTGGACAATCAATTGATTTTTCTCAGTATCGGGCTGTAGATCCAAGTGACCCATTATTACTCAATGGAAAGGAAAGTCAATACAGACCTGACATGGGTGTTGGAATTTATTATAAAGCAGAAAACTATTTCGGAGGAGTGGCTTTAAACCATATTTTGAAAACTGAGTTTGATTTTGGATCAGATTCTTTAAAAAATGCATTAGCAAACAATTTGGTTATTAATGGTGGATATCGATATGAGTTAAATTATGATATAATTCTTACACCATCTTTAATAGTTAAAACTGACTTTGTATCATATTCTTTCGATATTAGCGTTCTCGGAACGTACCGGGAGAAATTTTGGGGAGGATTGTCCTATCGGCAATCTGATGCAATAATAGCTTTAATGGGTGTTAATGTCCTGAAGGACAAATCATTAAAAATTGGGTATTCATTGGATTATGTAATTCAAGCCCAAAAAGCTAAACAGGCTACCTCACATGAAATTCTCATGAGTTATAATATGCCTGCAGTAACAGGAGGAGGGAAGAAAATTATTCGAACTCCGAGATTTAGACATTAGAACAGAGTTACTATTTAGATAGTAAAAGAATAGATTTGTGAATTGATATAGATAATTGTATTTATTTGAGATTAGGTGTAATAATTCAAATAATTTGATTGCAATTAGATATTGATTGTTTATTGTTAATTTTGATTTTAAATTAAACGCAAAATTTTTTAAATTTTAGGTTTAAACAAGGTGTTATGAGTAAATTATTTGTTTTAGGCAAACCTACGCTCCTGATATTGCTAATCGCAGTGTTGAATCAATCTTGCGGATTATTCGGAGGAAGAGGAGGTGACAACGGAGAACTTGTTGGAGTGCCGGGAAGGGAATGGACTGGTATGGTTATTCCTTATGGCATGGTTCCAATTCCCGCTGGAACTTTTCACATGGGTCAGGCAGATGAAGATATAGCTGCTACGCAAATTAACTTCAACAAACAAGTCACGATTGGAGCTTTCTTCATGGATGACTCTGAAATCACCAATAATGAATACAGACAATTTATGGAAGGAATTTTACAAGATTCCTTAAGTATTCTTGGCGAAGATTTCGTAATGAAGGAGTTATACCCTGATACCACAGTATGGGTTAAAGATTTTGCCCACCATATGGGAGATCCTTTATTGGTATATTACTGGTCACACCCAGCTTTTGATAATTTTCCAGTAGTTGGTGTTGATTGGGAAGCGGCCAAATATTTTTCCAGATGGAGAACAGCCTATTTCAATGATTATAGAGCAAGTATTGGAGAGTGGCCAATGCCAAATTTCAGACTCCCGAATGAAGCTGAATGGGAATATGCTGCAAGAGGAGGAAGAGATATGGCTAAATATCCATGGGGAAATCCATATATACGAAACGCAAAAGGATGTATGTTAGCTAATTTTAAGCCTGGAAGAGGAAATTATTATGATGATGGTTACGCATATACTTCACCTGCGTATTCATTTTTCTCGAATGATTATGGATTGTTTGATATGTCGGGTAACGTTTCTGAATGGTGCGAGGATGCATATAATCCAGCTGCTTATCCATTAGTTTGGGACCTTAACCCAACATATTTTGATGAAAATGAACCTCTTAAAGTGATCAGAGGTGGTTCTTGGAAAGATATTGCTTTTTTCCTTGAAACCGGAACAAGATCATATGAACATAAAGATACAACTAGAGCTTTTATTGGATTCCGATGTGCAATGACATATCTGGGAAGATCAACTGGAGCTGAATTTTAATTAAAAGATATTCTGTAAAACTTAAAGTATAACCAAAATGAGTAAAAGAGGCGGATTTCAAGAACTGTTTTTTAGCACAATCATGCCAAAGGTATATGGTATCGGTGCTGCTGTTGTTATCGTAGGTGCGATGTTTAAATTGTTGCACATTACGGGAGCAGGTGTAATGTTGGGTGTTGGTCTTTCAACAGAGGCAATTATATTTTTCTTAAGTGCTTTTGAACCAAAAAAGGCTGAACCAGATTGGACAAAGGTTTATCCTGAATTAGCTGAAGATTATGAAGGTGCTATAGGCGCCAGGGCTGTAAAAGGAAAGCCTCAGGAGTCAGTTACCAAGAAATTGGACACAATGTTGGAAAGTGCCAAAATTGGTCCTGAATTATTAGATAGTTTGGGAAGAGGTATGAGACACCTTTCAGAAACCACTACTAAATTGGGTCAAATGGGAGATGCAGCTGTAGCTACTAACGAATATTCTCACTCTGTTAAGGCAGCCGCAAGCAACATCAACAAAATGAATCAGTCCTATGCGGAAAGCGTTGGTTCGATGGTAGAAATGGCTTCTGTATCAAAAAGTGCAACTGCTGAAATGGCAAATGCTTCAAAAGATGCAAAAGAATATCATAACCAGGTTCAGAGTGTTACTAAAAATTTAGGCGCGTTGAATGCTGTATATGAAATGGAATTGCAAGATGCAAATCAGCATATAAAAGCGATGAATAAGTTTTATACAAATCTTACTCAATCATTAGACAGTATGGCGAAAGCTACTGAAGATGCTGAGAGTTTCAAAGGTGAAATAAATAAGCTTACAACAAATTTATCAAAGCTTAACAATATTTATGGTGGCATGATCAATGCCATGAAGGGTAGTCAAGCCTAATCAATTAATTTTAAAAAAAGATAATAATGGCTGGAGCAAAAGAATCCCCTAGACAAAAAATGATAGGCATGATGTACCTGGTACTGACTGCCATGCTTGCGCTGAATGTTGACTCGGCCGTATTGGAAAGATTCGAGTTAATAAACGGCACGCTTGAGGAGCAAGTTATGAATAATGGGCAACGCAACGGTGTTACTGTAAAAAGTATTGCCGCTATGGTTGAAGAGAAAGGAAATAGAGAAGGTGATGTTGCTGTTCTTAAGGAAGCTCAGGAAGTAAGAAGTAAAACTGATGGTATTATTTCTTATATGAACCGATTGAAAGCTGAAATTGTTGAATATTCTGGAGGTAAAGATGAAGAACAAAGACTTGTTGGAGCCAAGGATATGGACAAAATCGCGGACTATATGATCCGACAAAAGCGTGGAGATTCATTAATGAACAGGCTTAATGCTTACACAACTTGGCTTTCGAGCACGGTTGGGCAAGAATTTCCTGCAGTGGCTTTAAACGGAAAAGAAGATCCATATTGGAGCAAATTCCCAAATCAACGCTCTAAAGATTTTAAAGAATTGATGTTTGAAAGTGTACCTACTGCAGGTGGTTTAGCTTCCATGAGTCAGATAGAAGGTAGAATATTGGATTATGA
>JAHEMV010000522.1 GCA_024643455.1 Cytophagales bacterium | reverse complement strand
GAATATCCTTTTTCATTGAATCATAGGTTAACGTACCGTCCCAGTCCTTTCCGTTAAGGCATTTCAAAAATGGGATCTCCCCTTCCCCATTAAAGGGAGCATGGTTGCCCATGGGCCAGTGCGTAATTGCTGCAAACTCAATAGCATTAAACTTATGTTTCAACGAGTTTTCAATAAACTTTTTATACCCGATTTCCGGTTGTGAAAGTATAAACCAAGCTGTTCGGCCAAGGATTGGAAAAGGTTTTTGATTTTGATCCACTAGGAATCTTGAATCTTCACTAATAGTAAGCGGGAAATGTACTTGCGCCTTTATAGAAACAATACCAAAAAATAAAAAAAGAGTGACTTGCAAAAAAAACTTAGATAGCATTTGAATTTATAATTAATTAGTGGAATTAAATTACTTCATATGCGGCTTTAACAAAATAAATTGCACAATTATAATTATTTAAGACCTATCTTAATATAGATCACAAGTAATTTTTAGTGCATTTGAGAATCAAAATCTAAACAGACGGCTTTAATGTAAAATGTGCGTTTAATGTTGCAAACTACTTCAAATACAAAAATACCGTTAATGATATAGCAGGTATTTGTGATTGATTTATAGTGAATTAGGCATAAACCACCAAGAAGCAAACTGATTTCTTGGTGGTTTATTTTGTTTTACGAGGATAAGTGCTAATGTTTATATTTGTAAGGTGCAATCAAATAGTGCTGCTAATCGGGTATACGAAAATATTCAAATTAAAATGATTTTTAATTTCGTTTACCTGGATGCATGATATGATAGGACTACGAATGTAAAGTCGGATTGAATTTCTAATTTAATTTTAGAAAAATCAGGATTTGTGCAATGTGAAAAAAGATCCTTATACAAGATCCAAAACTCAAATCAAGACAAATAATACATTTTCAAACGTCCATGATTTTTCGCTTCAATTTCACCCCGGTATTCACAGGGAAATTCATTTTTAATTTCATTGTAGGTTGATTCAGAAATATTTACTCGACCAACTTCTGAGCTCGATTCCATCCTGGAAGCAATGTTGACTGTATCTCCCCAAATGTCGTATTGCCATTTTTTAGTGCCAACAATCCCGGCGATTACTGGTCCGGTATGAATACCAATCCGTATTTCAAAATGAATCAGATTGTCATCCGCTTTCATCTCCATTTCAACCAATTGCAATATGTTCTTTGCAGCGTAAATTACATTTCTAACATGCGATTTACTTTTTGAAGGGAGACCACCTGCGCACATATAGGAATCTCCTATAGTTTTAATTTTCTCCAATCCGAACTTTGTTGTGATCTCATCAAATTTTTTAAAGTAGAAATCCAGACTATTAATCAATCTTTTCGGTTCCACATGTTCAACTAATTTTGTAAAACCCTTAAAATCTGTAAATAAAACAGTCACAAAATCAAACTTTATTGCTTGAACTTTACCATTTTGTTTTAACTCTTTTGCTGTTTCCTTAGGAAGAATATTGAGCAGCAAAGTCTCAGAACGATTCTTTTCTTCTTCGATAAGGATATTCGTTTTCCTGATATATGTGTACCGTCTATAAAATGCCAGCGCGAGTATTATAACCAACACTGAAGTTACGGCTATCCCTATACTTATGATTCGTTGATTTTTTCGCTTTTGATAAAGCAAATCCACTTCGTTTTGTTTTTGTGCAATTTCAAAATTGATTCTTTTATCAGCCATTTGATTGACAGCAGCTATGCTTTTGACACTGTCCCGGTAAACTATGAAATTCCTGTAATAAATTAAAGATTCATCCGTCTCTCCTGCTAGTTCATAGAGTTTTGACAACTGAAGATTTGCCTGACTTATTTGTTCTTTCAATCCGTACTTCTGTGCCAGTTTAAGGCTCTTATGTGCATAAAAAAAAGCAGTATCCATATCATTTTTCCTTAAATAAATGTCTGACATATAGATTTGATATACCGATACTGGGTAAAAATCTTCTTTGTCTACCAAGACGGGTATTGCTTCTTTAAAATTTTTCATGGCTAGAGTGTCGTTCCCCCATGTGGCATAGATCATAGCAGTATTGCCCAAATAATAAGCCGTACCGATTGGATAGTTTAACATTTTAAAAATTGGACCAGACTCTTCAAAATATCTAAGTGCCTCTTCATATTTTGCCATGTTAAAAAAATGATCTCCAGCATTTAATAATGCGGATGCTAAAAGAATAGAATCATTTGAACTTCGCAGTAATTGAATGGATTTATCGTAGTAAAGTTCGGCATTACTAGAATCCCCTAAAACAGAATAAACTGATGCGACCGACATGTAGGCTGTACCTTCTCCTTTTTTATATTTTTCCTTAATGGCAATTTCGACACAATTAAGGTAAGCCTCTAATGCCAATTCTAAATTACCAATTTTTTCAAGTGTTTCACCCTTTTGTAAGTATCCATGATACAGGTAATAATTATTTTTTTCCTGTTTGGCAAGGTCAATAAGTTCTTCAGCGTATTTTAGTGTTAATTCGCTATCGCTTAACTCATTGAATGCCAAGTTTTTCAATAATTCGAACTTCCCGGTATCACTTATGGTATTATCATGATATAGTATAGCCAGGCTATCAGCTATTTTCTGATCCTGGCCAGTAAGGAGTTGTGGAATAAAATAAAAAGAGCCTATCAATATACAATAGGCTCTAAGGTTACTATACATAATTTATGAATCAGGATTTACACTAATTCTAGGATCATAGGTATGTGTTTTTTCACCATCTTCCCAAACAATGTTATAATCTTCATAAGTAATTTCTTTAATGTCACATCTGATTTTTCCGTGCCAGTTTGGGGAATTGCCAATTTTTTCCGGGGAAGTTTCAAATATGTTCGCGCTGTTTGGCTTACGATTTATTGCGCTAATGTTTTTTACGCCCGATTCTGGGTGCACTAGCCAGATTACCCTTGTGCAAGGACTTACTACAGAATGCCCTTTATCTGACATAATAAGATTTGGCGAATCCTTCCCCAAAATCTGAATTACATACATAGTTTTTTTCAAAGCTTCTTTCAAAACTTCATTCATAGCTTCTTTTACAACTTCTGGAGGTTCCATGATTTTAGTTGTTTAGTCTGTAAAATAAATAGAGTATATTTTGCTAAAATATTTCATGTTTAATTGAATGTTATACAGGACGTATAAAAGGATTATTTATCAATGACTGTTTTAATTTGTTTGGTTGTACTTCTTATAACTAAGATAAGAATATAAATGTTATAATGCAATGATTATCAATTATTTAAATTTAATCCAAAATTAACAATGGGACTAATTGCAAATGGTAATCATTAGCGAAAAGATGCGTTAATTCTCTGATATATAACTTTTAGCTATTGATATTATTTGTAAAATATTAGGAAATTGGCTTCGCTTTTTACTTGCTAAGTGATGCGCATTTAAATTGCTTAGTGATAAATAAATTACCCCCTCCAGCAAAATGGTTTTCATGAAAAAGTTACTGGATCAGAACGACATTCTTACCAGGCCATCTATCAGCGATCTTGCCAACAACAACCCAATCAGTATTCATTATTTTTCTGTCATTTTAATTTTTCTTTAAAGAAATCCATGGTACGTTTCCATGCGAGCGTAGCTGAAGCCGCGTCGTATCGCGGTGTTGTATTATTATGAAATCCATGGTTTACCCCCGGATAAATATAAACAGTATATTCTTTATCGTTTTTCTTAAGTGCTTCTTCATAAGCAGGCCAGCCTGCAT
>JAHEMV010000521.1 GCA_024643455.1 Cytophagales bacterium | reverse complement strand
AAATCTCATCGAAAAATCAAAGAATAAAAATGTTACTATGCTTTCCATCCCAATGGTGGTTTTATTTATAGGCATCATGATTCTATTTAGAATTTTGGCATTCGGCTTTACTTTATAATAAAATTGCATAGAATTGAAACATACCAAAGAATTTTATCCGCCAAAAAGCTAAACAAAAATCGCACTCAATAATTGGTTTAAGTCCGTCCTGGATTTAACAATTATCTAAACAACAAATCGGAATTTATTTCTACTAATTTCTGTTTATAATAATGATTGTTGTGTAAAATTTACCTGATGTCTGTTTAAAACCGAAACCCAAATGATAGAATTACCGGAAGCAATTGTCATTGCACAAGAAATTAACGACGCCCTTTCGGGCAAAAGAATTACAAGAGTTGTCGCCTCTCAAAATCCACATAAGTTTGCATGGTTTTATAAAGATCCACAAGATTATCATGATTTACTGTTTAATAAAACGATCAGAAAAACATTTAACCAGAGCGGTTTTATTCGAATAGAATTGGATGATGACATTATAATGCTTTTTAGTGAAGGTATTCGTATTAGGTATTTCATGGAGGGAGCACGATTACCTGAAAAACATCAGTTGCTTGTTGAATTTGGAGATCATACATACCTTGTCTGCACTGTTCAAATGTATGGTGCGCTTCTGGCTATGCATGACGGAGATTGGGACAACGATTATTATAGTGCTGCCAGGAAAAAACCTTCTCCCCTAACAGACAATTTTGATCAAAAATATTTTAACCGGCTTATTAATGAAAGTAATGAAAAACTGACACTAAAAGGGTTTCTGGCTACTGAACAACGAATCCCGGGCCTTGGAAATGGCGTTTTACAGGATATACTATTCAATGCGAGGTTGCATCCTCGAAAAAAAATAAATTCATTGACGGAAGGTGAAAAAATAAGACTGCTGCACTCTTTAAAATCTACACTATTGAACATGATCATGGAAGGTGGCCGCGATACAGAGTTGGACATCTTCGGATATACCGGAGGGTATCAAACAATCCTAAGTAAAAATACTGTTGACAATCCATGCCCAATCTGTGGCTCCCTAATTCAAAAACAAGCCTACATGGGCGGAAGCATTTATTTTTGCCCAACCTGTCAAAAAATGTAAGAAAGGCAATATTCTATTCGATATCCTTTACACAACGGATGCCGACTGGATATGCTGCAATTTTTTCGGGAAGAATATAATATCGATGCGAAGTACGGATAAACGAATGATTGTTGAAATTGGATCCACCTCGCATCACTTTATATTTTTCTCCATACTGCTCCATAGGCACGTCATTACCCGGATATGGTTGATACCAATCTGATGTCCATTCCCAAACGCTACCAGCCATATCGTAGCATCCATAAGGACTTTCCGGTTGTGCAATAGATCCACCCCGTGTTAATGTTTTATCCCAAACTACATACGTATTATCATAGCTTTCGCCCCAGGGAAAAGTCCGTCCATCGGTTCCTCGTGCTGCTTTTTCCCATTCTTTTTCCGTAGGCAAGCGTTTACCTGCCCACTTGGCATAGGCATTGGCCTGACTCCAGGTGACAATTACTGCTCTGTTTTCTTTCCCCTCTGGAATGACAAAATAAGGATCGAATTTGGCATATTCTGCATAACTCACCTCATATTTATCAATAAAATAAGCGTCGGTATTCGCTATTTGCATTGGTCTTTCGTCCGGATCACCGTATTTGCTTCCCATGATAAAATTACCTGCCGGCACATACACCATTCCTTCGGGAGGTTCGGGATATTCTTGCCCTCTTACTAATTGACTACAAGTCAGAAGAAATAGAAATGCTAAAGAAACTTGCTTAGCTATATCGGATATTTTTACCATTTTGGATCAATTATATTGTAATACCGCCCAAACCAATAATTTCGAATCATGGCGGCAGCAGTTCGCTCGTATTCCGATTCCACCAACTTAAAACTGCCTTCTCCCTGTGGAATTTTAAACGCTTGTTTCTCCCGATCAAAACCCCACATGTCCTTAATCACCTGCTGTCGCTCCGGTGTAAAAACATCTTCTCCGGTAAGAACCTGATAAACCATAATAAACCAAATACTGCTCTCCCAGCTTAAATCCATATCTTTCCAATCGTACCAATGCCGGTTTAGGCTCATTTTATATTTAATTCTCAATGAATTGTCCTTTTCCAATGGTAAAAGCATAATAAGTGAGCGTGCAGCATGATAGTCATCGCCGACATTTCTCCATTCCGGTGGGAACAGAATTTTGGCATTTATCGCGCGGTCATCGTAATGATATCGATCAATAAGCATATGATAGGCGGCGTTGTATCGCTCTTTCCCAGTTACACGATAAGTGACTTTTAGGGCTGCCAACATTTCCAGTGAATTAAGTTCCTGATGCGGCAAGTTTGGACAAAAATTACCCCACAAGGTCATTTTGCCGTCTAAATCAGTTAACTTAAAATTGTCGTCTATAACCCTCCCGACAAAGCGATCGAGTAGATCGGCGGCTTTGTGTTTGTAAGCTTCATCAGCACAGATTTCCCAATAAGTCCCCACCCCGTAAAATATGGAGGTGAATTTATCGGCGCTCAAATCACCCAACCATCGATAACCGGGCATGGAGGATGACTCATGCCATTCGTTGTACCAGTATACATCTTCGTGCCAAAGCGGTTTATCCGTTTGATTGAAACTGCGGGCTACCAATCCCGGCACTCCGGTCACTTGCTCCAGTTTTAATATCGCCTCAAAAATCTGATTGGCTATTTCACGGTCTTTAGGATCATTTGTAATGGCATATTTGTATGAATACGCGGCCAGCATTTCCGATGTCGGATCCAGGCAATCGGCTTGCGGACCCATAATCGGACGATCAATACCGGCTGGTGGAAATATGACATATTGCATGATGGCTCCTTCATTCCAATGATTTCCCAACATCAGTTTATCGAACTTATCAACTTTGATATGAAGCGGATCCGTCTTCTTAGGAAAATCGTTTACTTTTTGAGCAAAAGAATTAATGCCAATGACTAAAAAAAATAGTAAGTAAATAATAAATCGTGTAGGGTAACGCATGGTTATTTCGATCATTTACTGCAATGTATTGAGACTTTCACTTCTATTGATAATACTTTAATGCTATAAAAGAGGCTATCAAACTGTTGATGATATTTATTGGATTTTGAAGTTTTTCCACAAGATTCACTATGCTAAACTAGTGCGTGTAAATACAATCAAGATTCCTATTTCCGCTGTGCTTCACAGGAATGACGAAGTAGATCAATGCTTGCCAAAAGTCAAACTTTCATCTTCATCGCATTCTCCACCTTTGGATTTTCCTCTGGATTTTTGTGCACCATGGTCTCCTTATTCATGTAGCTGACCTCAATCATGGGATAACCAAAATCTTCTACAACTTTGCCCTTGATCCGATAAAATCCCCTCCCCCGAAAGGGATATTTCATGGATGTGTTGGGGAAATGGGTGGTGTCAAAAACCATTCCCTCATTGTCCAGAAAGGTGCCGAAATGCATCAATTTGTGATCTTTGGTATGCGTATTTTTTGTCGTAACCAGGTAGCCTACAATCTCCACGATTTTACCAATTCGTTTCCTTAATTCAACCGCTTTCACATTGCCAAAATAATCGGTTTCGAGCAGACTGAAGGGATCGCACAATGAAAAGCCCAGCAATTCCAATTCATCGAAGGCATCTTCAAAAGGCTTCCTTTCCAGCATCGGCA
>JAHEMV010000520.1 GCA_024643455.1 Cytophagales bacterium | reverse complement strand
ATCCAAAAAAATCGCTCTGCATTGGAAAAAAATTATGATGTGAAATTTAATATTTCATTCTCAGAGCAAAAATCTTATACCGATACAATCGCAGTAGGATTGGACAATGAGCCATTTCGTGAAGGCGATGGTAGTCTTTTGTTTAGACCCGCTGGTCACGGTGCGCTCATTGCCAACTTGAATGAAATTGATGCTGATATCATTTTTATTAAAAACATCGACAACGTAGTTCCGGATAATATAAAGGGAGACACCATAACGTTTAAAAAAGTACTGGCTGGAACTTTACTGAAATACCAGGATCAATTATTTAATTACCTCAGACTTTTGGATGCCGGGGCTAATGAAAAACAGACCACAGAAATGATTTCTTTTTTAGCAAATAAGCTAAATGTGAAAAATATTCCATTATCAGAAAACCATGAAAAAACTGTTGAATTTCTTAAAGCAAAATTTAATCGCCCGATTCGAATCTGCGGAATGGTGAAAAATGAAGGAGAACCTGGAGGTGGGCCTTTCTTTGCACAAAATCAGGATGGGACTCAATCGCTACAAATTGCAGAATCTTCACAAATAAATTTCGCAGATAATGCTCAAAAATCCATTGCCAATGCAGCTACTCATTTCAATCCTGTCGATCTAGCATGCGGTGTCAGGGACTATAAAGGAAATAAATTTGATCTTACAAAATTTGTAGATGCCAGCACCGGTTTTATTTCTCAAAAATCAAAAGATGGTCGTGAATTGAAAGCACAGGAACTTCCTGGTTTATGGAATGGTGCTATGTCGGATTGGAATACCTTTTTTGTTGAAGTCCCTATAAGTACTTTTAATCCCGTAAAAACAGTAAATGACTTGTTAAGACCACAACATCAATAGTATTTATTTTGACTTGAATTCAATCATTTGTTATATGATTCCTGATATTTGATTACTTTTATCTGGGAATTGTCCATTTGTTTAATAAAATCGTCCATAAAGCCGCAACTGCATGAGATTTTTCAAAGTTTGTTTGCTGATTTCTATACCTTGTTTTTATTCTGTCTGCTTCTCCCAAAGTATTTCTTACAACACACCAGAGTTGAGATTGGCTACAGAATGGACTGCGGATGTAAATCCGGATAATCCACTCCCCGAATACCCAAGGCCAACTATGGTGAGATCGGAATGGAAAAGCCTGAACGGACGCTGGCACTTCGCCAAAACAGCTAAAGATGACGGTTTCCCAAATGTTTTTGACAAAGAAATCATTGTCCCTTACCCTGTAGAATCGACGCTTTCTGGAATTAATCAACAAATAGGCCCAGAAGATAAGATATGGTATAAACGGACTTTTTTCATACCTGAAAATTGGTCAGGAAGGTATATTTTGCTTCATTTTGGTGCTTCAGACTGGGAAACTACCGTGTATATAAACGGGGTAGAGATTGGAAAACACCGTGGTGGTTATGATCCATTTTCTTTCGACATATCCTCTTATCTGGATGAGCGCGGAGTACAGGAAATCGTCGTCTCGGTTTGGGACCCTACCGACACTTATCATCAGCCTCGAGGGAAACAAAAGATTGACCCAAATGGGATCTGGTACACTCCGGTATCTGGAATATGGCAGACCGTTTGGATTGAGCCAGTCAATCTTTCTTCTATTGAATCCATAAAATATACACCGGATATTGATAAGGCTACTTTAGCGTTGAATGCAACGATCTACAACGACCTCCCGGGGGATTCCATTCGTGTCCAGGTTTCCTTCAATGGAATTCAAGAGAATAGCGCTATTTTCCCATATGAACAAATTGGTGAAATTGAAGTCAAAAATCAAAAAATCTGGTCTCCAGAAACGCCCAATCTATATACACTTCAAATTGAACTTATAAGAAAAGGTGAAAAAATTGATGTGATTCAGTCTTATTGTGGAATGCGAAAGATTGATGTCCAGGAAGATGTACATGGAAATAAAAGACTTTTCCTTAATAATAAACCTGTCTTTCAATATGGATTACTCGACCAGGGTTGGTGGCCAGATGGACTGTATACAGCGCCAACAGACGAAGCGCTAAAGTCCGATATCATTAAAACCAAAGAAATGGGATATAACCTGATTCGAAAACATGTAAAAGTAGAACCAGAAAGATGGTACACATTCTGCGACCAAATCGGCGTATTCGTTTGGCAGGATATGCCTAATAGCGATAAAAATGCAGAATGGAAAGGCCCCAGCGGTATCGATGGAGTGGAAATAAAGAGAGAATTTATTTCTGAAGCGCAATATAAACTTGAATTTGAAGCCATAATCGGTGCTTTGTATAACCATCCATCTATAGTAAAGTGGATCCCATTTAATGAAGGATGGGGACAGTTTAAGACAAATGAAATATATCAATGGATTCCTACTCAGGATAGCTCAAGACTCATCGGTGGCCCAAGTGGCGGAAATTATTTTCCTGTTGGTGATACGCGCGATTTTCATAAATATCCGGGACCCGAAATGCCTCCCATTGATAGCAATCGGGCTTTGATTTTAGGAGAATTTGGTGGACTCGGTTTGCCTTTGCCTGGTCACCTCTGGCAAAGTGATAAAAACTGGGGATACCTTACCCTTCAAAATACCAAAGACCTCGAAATAGCCTATTTAGATTTATTGGAAAAATTAAAACCACTCATTAAACAAGGATTAGCTGGAGCAATTTATACTCAAACTACCGATGTCGAAGGAGAAGTCAATGGTATGATGACCTACGATCGAAAGGTTGTAAAACTGAAAAGCAACAAAATAAAAAAGGCGCATAAAGAACTTTTTGAACTATTCGATGAGTCGGTAAAGTAATATTTTCCAGTACTACATAGTATGATACGGGTATTTTTTCAGTATACTTGCTGAGTTTCAAAATTAATTAACCTTTACACCTAAATCTCAACTGCCATAGAACCGATTCATAAAAACCGCCTTTTTATTGCCAGTTGTCTGGCCTTAATCACCACTTCAGTTTCATTTGCTATCCGGGCACAGTTGGAAACGGTATTCATTTCAGATTTTCATCTTTCAAGCCAGGATCTTGGGACAGCTTTTGCTCCGGTTTTTCTGGGACTTACGATTACCTTGATCATCGGTGGAGCTTTGGTTGATTTATTTGGAATAAAAAGAATAGCCTGGCTGGCATTTTTTGCTCATTTGACGGGCATCACCATGACTATGTTTGCCTTTGATTTCTGGTCCTTATTTTTTGGTTCTCTTGCCATTGGTTTTGGCAACGGCCTGGTAGAAGCTGGATGCAATCCATTGGTTGCAACAATATACCAAGACAAAAAAATTCAAATGCTAAATCGTTTTCATATTTGGTTCCCGGGTGGAATCGTTCTTGGAAGTATTTTTGGCTATTTCATCGTAGAAAAACTAGCACTACCCTGGCAGGTGCTAGTAGCAAGTATGTACATACCAACTCTTATTTATGGTGTGTTGATTTATGGCCAACAGTTTCCGAAAACGGAACGCGTGCAACTGGGGATTTCCAACAAATCAATGTGGAAAGCCGTCGTGACTCCACTATTCATTTTCATGGGATTCTGCATGATTTTAACAGCCTCAACAGAATTGGGAACAAACCAGCGGATTTCTGCTTTATTAGAAAAAACCGGTGTTTCTGCCATATTGGTGCTTGCTTTTATTAATGGCATTATGGCTGTTGGGCGCAGTTTTGCTGGTCCGGTTGTGAAAAAATTGGGTAGCACAGGTATGTTGCTCTTTTCTGCCATATTTGCAACTATAG
>JAHEMV010000519.1 GCA_024643455.1 Cytophagales bacterium | reverse complement strand
TATAAAATGTAATTACCTCTTTTTCCATAAAAAAAAATTGGCAGTTTATATTACAATAAACTGCCAATTTAATCTCATTTAAAAGGTATTAACTATTTTTTCATTGCTGCCAAAACCCGATCAGGTGTCATTGGCATTCGGGTAACCCGAGCGCCACAAGCATCATAAATTGCATTGGCTACTGCACCGCCTGCACAAATGATGGCCGGCTCACCACCACCTTGTGGGGCTGCTTCAGGATCATCGATATAATATACTTCGATATTCGGAGTCATGGAAAAAGTAGTAATATGATAGGTATCGAAATTCCTGGAATTAATTTTTCCTCCTTCAAATTCGATATCCTCAGACAAAGCATATCCTAAACCCATAGTAATACCCCCTTCAGCCTGTATGGTTGCCCCATGAGGATTCACAACCAAGCCCATATCCTGTGCACAAACACATCGTTTTACCTGTACATGACCATTTGTTTTGTCCACCTCTACTTCTGCAATCAAAGCAACCCAGGTCCCTGCATCAAATCCGCAAGCAATTCCCCAACCTTTTCCACTAGGGCCTTTTATGGATTCCCAGCCAAATTTTTCGCCTGCTAGTTTGAGGGTACGGATCATTTGTTCATTTTTCAGATTCTTTAACCTGAATTCCAATGGATCCATACCTATTTTAGCTGCCATCATATCGATTTGAGATTCACGAGCGAAGGTATTGGTATTATTGGCCGGAGCTCTCCATGCCCCCGTTTCAAATAAATGTCCTTTTTCTCCATTCTCTCCATCACCCATAGATCTTACCAACTTATTTGGAGTCTCATAAAAAAAACTTGAACCTCGATCTCCGGCATAAAATACATCATAATTCCATGATTGAATTTCTCCGGTTTTTCTTACAGAAGTTTTTGTTTTCACTACTGCGGCAGGTCTGAAATAATCATAAAAAAACTCTTCCCGCCTTGAGTAGGCCAATTGGATGGGCTTTCCTGTTATCTTCGCAATTTTGCCTGCTTCAATAACTTGAGGATTGTAAATCTTGCCACCAAAACCGCCACCAAGAAAAATTTGTTTCAATTGTACTTTTTCTTCCGGCATATTCAATGCTTTGGCAATATCACGTTTGCTTCCAAAAGGTGTTTGTGAAGATGCCCACATGACGAGCTTGTCACCCTCCATCATAGCAGTGGCTGCATGCGGTTCTATTGGTGCATGAGCTTTATATCCGTCAAAAAAAGTTTCTTCAATAATAATATTTTCATCATCATCTACTTCAGAATTACCATTTTCTTCAACTATGTCCGCTTTTACTCCTGTTTTCTGAAGATGTTGAAATATCGTTTCATCATTTACGTCACTTTCTGGGAAGTCCCACTCAGCCTCGATCAATTCGACAGCTTGTACTGCCATTTCCGGATCTTTGTGCAAAACAGCTACAATTCCGTCCTCGTTAACCAATTCTACACCAGCTAGAGATGTTGCCTTTGATGTATCGACTCGCACCATTTTCGCTCTATGATCCGGAGGTCGTACGATCGCGGCATATAACATATCTGGCAGTTGGATATCTGCAGTATACTTCGCTTCTCCAGTGACTTTCACTTCTCCATCATGCCGTTTAACTGATTTGCCCATTACCTTAAATTCGGATGGCTTTTTTAGCGGCGGCTTTTCTGAAAGTGTTTTGATAATTTGTTTATCTTTTGTCAGTTCAGCATAAGAAATTTTTTGTTCTCTATTTTCTTTAACATAAACAATCCCATCCTCAACATCGAGTTTTTCTTTCTCTACTTTTAATGTATCCGCAGCCAATTGAATTAAAACAGCTCTTCCTTCAGCTCCGCCAGCTCTAAGATCCGGCCCAAAAGCACGAATACTCAGGGAGCCCCAGGTGCCTGCATCATAAGGACAAAGGTCTGTATCTCCCATTATGATATCTACTTTTTCGAGAGCCACATCCAGTTCCTCGGCCATCAACTGTTTTAATGAAGTCAATACACTTTGTCCCATCTCTATTTTACCAACGAGACAATCCACCCTTCCATCTTCTTTTATACGCACATAAGCATTATAACTTTCTTCAGAGTTGGCAGTTGTACATCCGTCGATAATCGAATATCCACCAATTGTCAAAGCAATGGTTACACCACCACCAAATCGCTTTAGAAAACTACGTCGATTGAGACCCGATGGAATCCGGTCATTATCAAAAAGAAATTGATTTTTTGTCATAACTCCACTCCTCCTTTCACTGATTTTGACGCTGATTGAATCGCATCGATTATCCTTCCGTAAGAGCCGCATCGGCATAAATTCTCCTCCATCACTTCAATGATTTCCGATCTGCTAGGCTCCGGATTTTCATATAATAATCCTGTAGCATTCATGATCATACCTGGTGTACAAAAACCGCATTGTAACGATTCATGATCAATAAATGCCTTTTGAACAGGGTTGAGTTCTCCGTTTTTGCGTAAACCTTCAATGGTTATCACATCTTTCCCCTGTACAAAGTCTGCAGTTACCATACAGGATCGAACAGGCTTTTTATTTATCAATACTGTACAGGCACCACAATGTCCCAAACCACAACCGTATTTTGTTCCAGTCATTTCAAAATCGGTTCTTATGACCCAAAGCAGTGAGCGTTCGTTTTCAAGGACAAGCTCTTTTTGCTGCCCGTTCAATGTAAATTTTATCGTTTCCTTCATACAAACTGAATTATATTATACTCTATTTTCCAACTAAAAACCTGTATCTTATTTTGGCCCTCGAGGTTTGATGTTTCAGAAACTTTTGAACATGCTTTCCAGGCAAATACAGTAATGACTATTAAAAAAATGATGAAGATTATTACCGTTCTGGCACCGTTGATTTTCATCTGTTTCATAGCCTTATTATTTACAACCCAAATATGAATGTCTATTTCGACATCATGGTTAAAAATACATTAGGTTCAGGTTGCAATACTTTTCTATAAAATGCAGGTTAAAAGACTTGGTTCTGAAAAAATTATTTCGGTTAATTCCCGATATATTTTTGCTTTAAAAGTAATTCAAGTTACAGATTACAAATTAATAATCAAATTCTCTTTTAGGTAAAAAAATTGTGGCAAAATTCTTTACTAAGCCTAAAAAGCATTTGAAATCCATAAATAGATTAGGTTTTAAAATGATTAATAAATACAGTTGGCTCGATTATCAATAGATTCCCAAACCGCCTGTGAAGCTTCCCAAAGTTTTTTACCCTCCTCTGGCAAATATACTTTCTCATCCATTCGCTTCTTATTAAACATATGAAGATACTCAGATGTCGTATTTTCATAATCATCTGAAACAGCCATATAAACGACTGCTTTGGCCGCATCGGATGGTTTTTTGAATATGACACTAAAAATACTTCCTAAAATTGTCCTTAAAATCCATGGTGCCTCCTTTATAATATTGGTATTAACAGGACCAGGACATATCACATTCATACTCACGGTAATTTTATTTGCATTTACTTTGCGTGAAAACTCTACTGCAAGGGTATTTAATACCAGTTTATAATAACTATAGTAATTGATCCCTTTTGAAACTCCATAATCGATATACTTCCCAAATTCTTCATAATCTATGTATGATGAACCCTGATGAGAATCACTTGAAATAAAAACTACCCTTGGAATTTGAGCTTCATTTCCGATCAATTTTTGTTGTAGTAAAAGATGCAGTAAAATAAAATTGGATAAATAATTTACTAAAAACATTTCCTCTTGCCCGCATTCCGTTTTGCG
>JAHEMV010000073.1 GCA_024643455.1 Cytophagales bacterium | reverse complement strand
TGTATGATATGATGGCGGGCAAATTGGGGCTGGGGCCATCAAAAAGTTTATCATTGGAAGAAACAACCGAGTCGATACCCACATTGATAAAGGAAGGGCTAAAAGGAGGTGTTATTTACCATGATGGCCAATTTGACGATGCGCGTATGGCCATTAGTCTGGCACTGACTTGTGTTGACTATGGAGGTACAGTTCTCAATTATATGGAAGTAACAGGCCTTACGAAAGATAATGATAATCTTATCAATGGAGTTGCTGTAAAGGATATTGAAAATGGAAAAAATTATGAGCTTAAAGCAAAAGCTGTAATCAATGCCACAGGTGTGTGGGCAGACAGGGTCATGCAGATGGATGCGCCAGATTCCAAGGATATGATTCGACCATCACAGGGAGTTCACCTTGTCCTGGATAAGTCTTTTTTGCAAAGTAAGCATGCCATCATGATACCACATACCAGTGATGGGAGAGTGTTATTTGCTGTGCCATGGCACAATCGCGTGATAGTAGGAACCACGGATACGCTGGTAAATCACGCATCCCTGGAGCCTAGAGCCATGGAGGAGGAGATCGAATTTATACTTAGCACGGCCGGTTTGTACCTCACTAAAGTACCCACCAGGAAAGATATAAAAAGTATCTTTGCAGGATTGAGACCATTGGCAGCTCCTCAGGGAGATGAAAAATCAACTAAGGAAATATCACGCCATCATAAAGTGTTGATTTCACTTTCTGGTCTTATAACACTGACAGGGGGTAAATGGACAACCTATCGTAAGATGGGTGAAGATGCAGTTGATAATGCTATTTTATTAGCTGGATTGCCAGAAAGAAAATCCATCACTGAGTCATTAATGATCCATTCCTATAGTCAAAATACTTCCCTTGATGATCCTGACTCTGTTTATGGCACAGATGTAAAAGCGATGAATGCATTAGCATTAGAGGATAAAAAATACCAGGGATTACTCAGTGAAGAATTGCATATAAGTGTAGCTCAGCTCATATGGGCGATTAGAGAAGAAATGGCAAGAACAGTAGAGGATTTTCTTGCCAGGAGGACCAGAGCATTATTTTTGGATGCGCGCGAAAGTTTAAGGATGTGTAAACGAACAGCAATGATCATGGGAGAAGAATTGAATATGGATAAATCTTGGATTGACAATCAAATTGATAATTATACGGACTTGGCCAAAGGATATTATCTTGATTAGCCTAATCGTATAAATCACTTGGCTTTTAGGTTGTAATGAAACCAGTTAAGAACTTAATCTTAGCTGGTTTCTTATATTAAAGCAAAAGCAGATATTATTTGATTTGTATTTGAAAATGTAATTGCATTTTCATGGTTCATTGAAAAGCAGATTAGTTATATTTTTTATAAAAATATTTCAATTTGCTTGACTTGTATTATTATTCCTCGTATACTAGCAGATAATTTCCATTGATTTGTCTGGTTAGTAATCACTTAACCTTAGTTAATTGAATTATTAATTGAATAAAAATCAACTTTTTTAACCAATAGCATGATTAAGGGAAAAATGTTCTACAATTATCTTTTTGATATTGGAGTTAATCAAAATGACTCTTTTGTAAAAAGGAAAATAGTAAAGTTTTCAAATATAATTGCGTTATTGTTTTTAACAATATCTTTTTTATACGCAGCATTCACCAACAATCGTGAACATGTTTATATCAATGGTTTGTTTACATTGGTTGCAATAGTATTGTTGTTTTTAAATCATCAGGGATGGTCTTTATGGTGTAGATTTGGTTTGTCTATGTGGCCACAATTTTATTTACTGGTGTTACTTTACAGCATGGCAATTGTGAATCCGGAAACATCTTTGGGTTTTTCTTATATTTTTATAGGATTGTCCATCATTCCGCTTTACTTTTTTCAAAATAAGCAAGAACAAAATCTTCTATTTCTCATTCTATTTTTCAATTTATTAGTGCTTATTTTCCATAATGTGCAAGTATTTGCGTGGAGCAGTGAAAGTGCAGGTCTTCAGTTATTCTACAACCAACAATTTATAATTACTATTATCCCTCAGGTCCTACTTGGAATTGGAATAGTGGTTGGATTCCAAAGTGTTAAACAGTTTATAATTAATTATGAAGGTCAAGTCAATGTATTGACTTCTTCACTTGCAGATTCAAAACGAAAGATTGATAAGCAACAAAATGAAATTTTATCAAAAACGCAGGAGCTAACTGTCAAACAAGAAAAAATTGATACACAAGAATATAAACTTGAAAATGCTAATTACGAATTAGCTCAAACAAAATTGGCATTGTTAAGAAATATAGAAAACCTGAAGGATGCAAAAAGCAGATTGATTAGACAAGAAGCAGAAGCCAAGAGTATTTTAGAAACGCTAAGTGAGCACTATCTTGTTGCTCAATACGACCTTAATGGAAATTTGGTAAGTATTAACAAAAAAGTAATTGAGTTGTTTGGCGTCGTGCGAGATGAACAATTTCAGAATATTAAACCAATGATTAATAAAGCGAGGAACAAGGTAAGCCGAAAACTCAACGGTCAATATTTTAGCTATATCTGGGATAAAATAGCACACGGAGAAGCTCAAACCATTGAATTGGATATCCGTATTGGTAATAAAACAAAATGTCTGGCGACTACATTTGCTCCTCTTTTTGATGAAAAAAAACAGCCGATAAAAATTTTAGCTATCGGTCAGGATATTTCGGATTTGATTCAAAAAAATGATAAGGTTGATAAAGTTAATGACGAATTGAAGGAAAAGATACATGAAATAAGTCAACAAAATGAATTACTTAATTTTCAGCAACTAGAGATATTTGAGAAAAGCCAGGAATTAATAAAACAAAAGAAAGAGATACAATTAATAAATGAATCACTTGAATTAAGAGTGCAGGAACGAACGAGTAATCTGGAATCCAAAAATAGACAACTGGCAGAATATGCCTTTATAAATTCTCATGTCCTCAGAGCGCCAGTATCAACAATGCTGGGCTTGATTAACCTGATCAGCTATGCTTCCCTAAGTAAAGAGGATCAAAAAACGTATGAACATCTTAAGGCAACAGGTAAAGTGCTGGATAATGTGGTTCATAAAATTAATACAGCCATTGATGAGGGCTTTCATTTCAATAGACAATATCTGGAACCGGAACGGGAATTTCATCCCATGGAGAAAATATGATTTTTTAATTTATTGGAAGATTACTAATTTATTATAAAATGAATTAGTATGCCAGATCGTCATTTTCTAAGTTAAAAAACAAAAACATTTAATGTTTCGAATAAACTACACCTTTTAACGATGTTCAATCGTTATACTTCAGTTTTAGTTAATTTTATAAACAATATTTTGTGGAAACGATTTATATATTGAAATTATCAATAATTTAATGGTTAGGTTAAAATTTTAAACATAAAAAGAAGATCCCGTGAGAAAATCAATTACAAGCCGTTCAATTTACTTGTTGTTTGGAGCAATTTTATTTATTGTTTCCTGCAATGAAAAGGATCCATTGCCAGTTTCAAAAGCTGGATTTGAAGTACAAAACAGCACTCAGCTAGAGAAAAGTGTACCAGTAAAGTTTGTTAATCTAAGTACAAATGCAGCTAGATTTGTTTGGGAATTTGGTGATGGAGTAAAGGATTCTATAAACTTAGCACCTTCGCATGTGTACGATGATGCAGGTTCTTATGATGTCACACTAAGAGCAATCACCCAGGATGGACAGGAAAGCGTAGAAACCAAATCAATTGACATAAAAACCAGAGTGTTGGTAGCATTTTCTGTAGCAAATATAAGCTTTGTAAATCCTGAAGGTAATCCATGGGATGATGATGGGACAGGCCCTGATCTGGTTTTTGTTTTTGGTGCCCAAAGTAGCGCTTCATTAGATGATTATATTATTACAGATACTGTCAATAATTTAACGCCAGGTGATTTTCCTATTGATTGGAATTTTAACCAGGGAGATGGATTGGAATTGACCAATGAGCCATATGATCTTGTGTTATTAGATGCAGATCCTGAAAAGGAGTCCAATCCTGATGTAGATCCTTATGATGTGATGTTTGGTATTACCATAGATCCAGTTAATTATGAGTTTCAAGCAAGAGATGATAATGACAATGGTTTATTGCAGGTATCAATTGGAGGTTTTGCAATTGATCTCTATTTAACATTTGCCTTACAATAAAGTGAGCTAATCATGTGAAATTTTAGACTGTCAAAATTATAATGCCGGATATTATTCGGCATTTTTTTTAACCACCATTTAAGGTAATGGTGGAGTTTGACATCAAATTGAGTATAAAATTTCCAGTTGGTTTTATTTTGTAATGACTAGTCTTTGGGTAAAACGTCCCTGATCTGTAGTCATGATAATAGTGTACATTCCTTGAGCAATTGAATGTAAATCGTATACCTGTTGAAATTCCTGATTACTTTTTTGAAAATGAACATTCAATACTTTATTTCCAAAAAGGTCATATACCATGATTTCACCTTTTCCTAAATAATCATTTGCCATTTTTAATGTAAATTCTCCAGGCGAAGGATTAGGGTATACAATGAAATCAAATAATGCAGTATTGTCCAAAAGTCCGGTCACTATGGTAGGTTCTGACCTGAAAAGGCAATTATCATCAGAAACAGTCACATAATATATGCCCGGATCGGCGATTTCATAAATTCTGTCTGTAGCACCGGTTATAGGATTATTATTTACATACCATTGATAGGAGGGAGCGATTATTGATGAAGTAAGTTTGGTTCCATTAATATTTATGCTTGGAACACCCAGGCTGCTTTCGTAGTCTATGATTGAAATACTTCGTGTAATGGTCTGATCAAATAAATTGTTTTTTACATTGAATGTGACTTCATACTCTCCATCAAATCTATAATTGTGATATGGATTTTGAAGATTCGAGGTGTTTTCATTTGGAAATTGAAGATTGCCAAAATTCCATGACCATTGCGTCGGGAACCCAGTACTCTTATCTACAAATTTAACCTCTCCCATGGCACATGGATAGAGCACCTCAAATGAAGGGAACAACGCATCATTGCAATCCAATTCTATCCAACCAGTGCTTGAAGGACTTATAGTACTATGATCTCCTGATAAGAAACCAGTAGCACCAGAAACAGAGACATTGCTTACGTTTAAATAATCAAAACAAAATCGAATATTTCCATTGTCTCCAAAAAATGCAGCATTGGCAGACCCATTAGATTGTATTTCAATTAGATTACTTTCCAAACCGGTTGCTTCAAATGATTTATTTAGTGTCTGCGTTGAATTTTCCCCAAGTGTCAGCGAGCTAGACTCAGTAAGTCGGAGGCTATCAATTTCGTTATTTCCCAAAAGTCGTAAAATTCCATTGATAAAAACCCCATTAAACATGTTGTCGCCATTGATGGTTAATTCTGCATTGTCGAGATTAATATTATGAAATGATATACTGTTAGCAGTGATGGTTTTAACAGCATTTCCGTTAGCATTTGACATATTAATCGTACTGTTATTCAGAGACAACTGAGAAGTAGAAGATATAGTAATGATGTCAATATCAGAAATGGTGCTGCCAGATAAGTCGATTAAATTGTTTCCTATATTGTCTACACTAATCACCTTTGCGCTGATTATTTTATCTTTACTAAAAAGAGAGCTGTTTTGTACGGTTAGGTTTTTGGCGACAAAATCATGCTCAATATTCCAAGAGCCATTCGTAGAAATAAATTCAAGGTCAAGATTGCTGAAAGCAGATGGTGAAATCAATATTTGATTATTTTTCGAGACAATGCCCTTAAAGGATATTTTTCCATTATTAATTGAAAGTTTGTTGTTTTCGTCAAAGATGGATCCATCGATATTTAGGGCAAAGGAAGCCAGGTCAAGACTACAGGAGTCAGTTGTGTAATAATTGATATTATAACAACTTGCACTTGTAGTTAAAGTGATTGTGTTTACCGTATTTGAAAATGAATTATTGTCAAAGATAACCGGATTGTTAATTCCCGGAACGGCATTGGCAATACTCCCTCCGCTACTAAGTGACCATTTTGTAGGATCATTCCAGTCACCAGATCCACCTATTCTATAAAATGTAGACAGGTTAAGATCCAACGATGAGGTGGATACTAACAATGAAAAGTCCTGTTTTTTGTTTCTAAGCGTATTTTTATGTTTGATTACAATCCGATATTCACCGGGTGTAGGTGTTTTAATTTCTATTTTTTCAACATTATCTCTGAAATTATCTCCTTTGGTTGCTGCTTTTTCCGGTGTCGTAGGATCCAAAATCCATGGAAAGTAGACTTGTCCATTAGCATCGTAAATCCTCATATCCAGGTCGTTGATCAACATCAACTTTGTTGGATTCAAACTGATAGGAGCAGGGGCACCCGGGGCATCTGTCCAACATATAGTTGCCATGAGCGGTTTGGTTCCATCGGAGTTGATAGTGTATACAATAGAATCATTTTCAAGTAAATTCAATTCATCAATTATATAATCTTTTCCATCATTTCGTGTCATTAAATTGGCAGCTTTATCGACAGCCAATAATCCCCACCCAAATTCATAATCTGGTCCCGGATTATTGCCAGCTTCATTGGCAGTATGGATTACTAAGCCTTTTAGGGTTGCAGCCTTCATATATTCACCGGAGTATAACTGTGCATGATATTCCTGTAAAAGTGCCAGGCTGCCAGTTGTATTCGGGGCAGACATCGATGTACCGGATAAGGTTCCATAAGCAGTGACAGATTCGGCCAAAGTAGAAAATACATCAACTCCAATGGCAGAGATATCTGGCTTTATTCTTCCGTCATCTGTCGGGCCCCAACTACTAAATTCACTCATGATAACATCACCAGGTCCGGTATAAGTGCCTGCCAGATGTTCTACCGCACCTATAGTAAGAATATTTTTAGCCACACTTTTAGGTTCAAGGCAGTCATATGGCCCATCAGCGGGGCGTGTGCCATCACCAATATCAGTTCGATCATTTCCTGCTGATTTGATTATTAAGTAGTAGGGCGCATTATATGCGATATCATCCCATACTCTGCTATTTGATGCATCGTAATAACCAAAACGATAATCTTCTATATTGCTCACTGCAGGATCACCAAACCATTGCCATCCTGTTCCTCCGGAAGAAACATCCCAACCGGTTCTTAATCCATAAGAATGATTTGAAATCGTAAGCCCATTTGCTGCCTCGTCAGCCATTTCAGCATTGTCATTATTGAAATCGTAGGCAAACATATTCGCTTCGAAGGCCATGCCTTTTGCCTGAGAATTGATTCCTGTTGCACCGATGGTTCCTGCAACGTGGGTTCCATGATCATCATATGGAATATTGTCTCTTATATCCACACGGCCAACTAACTCCTGGTGATCAGCATTTATCGATCCACTATCCCAGACTCCGATTAAGAAATTTTTGCCTGTCAGGTTTAGTGAAAGCGCAGCTTTAGGTCTTAATTTAAAGGTGCCAACATTTTGAGAGGCCTTTAAATTGTCAGATTTGTAATACTCAGGGATTCCAGAAGGCATAATACGAATCAATGAAACCGTTGATCCATTTTGCATTACTTCACGGATCAATATTTCACGCTCCAATGCATATTGTTCTACAGATTCCTTATAATCCTTATAAATCTGATCCAAATTGGCAGAGAGTGTTTTTAAATAGGCAGAATTGGTCGAAGATTTCCAGTTTTGTCCAAAGCTCATAATGGATATTAACTGAATTGTCAATATGAAGAGAAATTTAATTGAACTAATGTTTATTTTAATCCTCATGCCTAATTAATTGGTTTATAGACCCATTGAGCCTTACCCGGATATTCCCAAAACGTATTATCACCCACAGGAGCCACTAACGTATCCCTGAATCCAAAGACAAGGGAATCATCTGTCAGTTTTGATAGAATGTAATCACCGCCACCAATAAAAATTGTTGCATTTGCATTTACGATATTCCAGTTCGTTTTGTAAAGCAAGTCGTCTTCATCCGGATTACATTTTATATTTCCTTCGTATACTTCCAAAAGTTTTCCGTCTCTCAAAAAAAGATATTCGTCATCCAACGAGCATTCTGGCACACCATATATCAGGTTGGCATCATAATCACCCACTTCAGGATCGTTGAAAATAAAAGTAAAAGAGGTTTGTTGCCACGTTTTACTTTCTTCTCCAGTTAATAAGAGTGAGTATGTAGCTGGTTTTACAACATACTCTTCTTTGCATGCCATCAGCATGAAGAGAAACAATCCGATACAATATATTTTATAAGAATAATTCATTCTATCATTCTGTTTTCTTTTGTGCCTGTACAGTTCGTATAGATGGGCCAGCATAATCATAGGAATAAGAAAAAGTCATGATCGCTACATCCGAATCAAATGTGCCTTTTCCTTCAGTCCTTGTACCACCAAGTTGATTCGCACCTGCCAGGGCCTGTTCTGGAATTTCAAACTCACCATTACATAAATCCAGATTTGCAAAGGCATACAAAAGCGAATCGAGACCTGTGTATCCGACCATGTATATCCTGTTGTTCGATTCCCAATCAACTTCAATAGTCACGTCATAAATAAATTCCCCATCATTTTGATTAAATTCCCATACCCCCTCAAATTTCCTTAAGTCTACCAGACAGTCATCGTCTTTAATTGTGACAGTGTGGAATCTTCCATTGATGCCTGTTGCTCCAAATCCTGCGTCTAGATCATTATTTACTCCAGTAATGGTAAATTTCAGGGTTTTATCACCAGTAAGTTCGCGATTGTTCAATGGAAAATATCGAATTCTACCTAGGTGTTCACCAACGGGTATTAACACTCTTTTTTTATCTCCATCTTCGAGTATATAGTCAACATTCTCAATCGCACTGCCACTTACTTCATAATCAACAATAGTGGTGTTATTTTGTGAAGGAGCAGCAAGATGTAATTCAATGGAAATTGGTGCATTAAAATTGAGGTTGAATGGATCTTTATAATTTTCAAGCACTTCACTTTCCGTTTCAGTAAATCGGGCATGATAAGGTCCCTCAAAAATTATATCGGAGGCTGTTTCACATGATAAAAACATTGTGAAAATGATAATCATTGAAAATATATTTCGTATTCCTTTCATTACTAAATCAGTTAATATCCAGGATTTTGAGCGTTTTTCAAAGATGGATTGTTACTTATTTCCCTCAAAGGGACTGGCCATAATCTATCTTTTTCTGTCCAATTATTAGTAAACTCATCCATTACCTGTTGGTCACGTCCTGTTCTCACAAGATCAAACCAACGATGGCCCTCAAAACAAAGCTCCATTCGTCTTTCATTTTCTATTGCACTGAGCATTTGGTTTTTCGAAATGCCTTGAATCAAAGGTACACCTGCGCGTTGTCGAATAACATTAATATCTGCTTCGGCACTCGTTGCTCCAAAAATTTTATCCTGCTGGGCTCTTGCTTCTGCGCGGACGAGATACATTTCTGCGAGTCTGATTAATTGAATGTTTTCAAAAGGTCCATAGCGCACAATTGTCCAACCGTTATCTGAACCACGAACGTTCTTGCCATCAAATTCCAGCATAATATTTCTGCTGCCGCCATCATTCTGCAAGGCAAGCACCATTTCGGTGGATGGAATAATCTCTCTTCTTCCAACAAATAAATTATTGATGCTAAAATCTGTGGAAGTACCAGGATTATCATTGGCACTATAAACAATTTCTAGTATTGATTCAGTGCTAAAATCAGTAATGGCATTTTCAAATTTTTCTTCCAAAATATATGCTTTAGTTCCATTGCCTTCAATTACATCGGTAGCATATTTTTCGGCTTCGGTCCAGTTTTGTTTATACAAATAAAAACGAGCTAATAATGCTTTTACTGCACCATTTGTGACATCTCCAGAATTAAACGATTCTTCAGGCAATTTATCCAAAGCATAAAGTAATTCGGATTCTATAAAATCAAGCGTCTCTTCAAAAGAGGCTCTTGCTACCAGCCGGTTATCAGCGACAACAGTAGAGGTGACAATTGGTAAACCGCCATAAGTATATGCACCGACAAAATAGGCATATGCTCTCAGAAAGCTTGCAGCAGCTGTTATTTCATCATAATCACTTTGCGAAATGTCAATATTCGGAAGGCCTTCATACAAAAAGTTTACTACGTACGACATGCTGTAGATGACACCCCATAAAGCTGTCGCAGATCCATTGGATGCCGACATGTCTTTATTGCTAATTTCACGGTATTGGGTAAATGTCCCATTGTGGATAAGATTGTCCGATGTAAGATCACCGGCAATAATTTTTGGAGCACCCAGGTTGGCAAGGTCCCGATATGCTGAAGTAAGAACAACCCTTGCAGAATTTGCATCTTTTAATACCTGATCATTAGTAATCAAATCAACTGGAGTAGGGGTGAGCAGGTCACTACATGAAAACGTAGTAAGCAAGAGGGCCATTAACGATATAATAATTTTATACTTCATTAAAAACCTATGTTTATTCCGACCAAAATAGTTTTTACCTGTGGGAAAGTATAAAGATCCAATCCCTGCGCAGTCGTTGAGCCATCCAGGCTATTTACTTCCGGATCTGCTCCAGAATAGTTTGTCAATGTCCAGATATTAGTAGCGGATGCATAGACACGTAATTTTTTCATTTTTAGTTTGGCCAGGATTTCCTGATTAAAGCTATACCCTAAAGCGACATTTTTCAATCTTAGGTAAGAAGCGTCTTCAATAAACCGTGAACTAAACCGATTATTTTCAGTATTTCCAAATTCATATTTTGGAATCGAAGTGATATCACCTTCTTTTTGCCAACGTTCAAGGGCTTTTATGGATTGATTGTTTTTGATCTCTTCACCTGAATTGAGCAGGGTAGTATTGCCGAAATTGATTAGCTGGTTCCCGGAACTAAACTGAAAAAAAGCAGAAAAATCAAATCCCTTGTAGGTTAGGTTATTGGTGAATCCTCCATAAAAGTCAGGCTCAGCATCACCAATATACGTTCCGTCATTGGCTGTCAATTTCCCGTCATTATTTTTATCATAATAAATTGCATCACCTGTTCCCGGATCCACGCCAAGATATTTTAATCCCCAGAATGTACCAAGAGGCTTTCCTGTAGCTACAATATGCGTGCTATTGGTAAATGTTGTATACCCTGAAAACTGAGGTTCGTCTGTGGCAAGTTTCTGAACAATATTTCTATTCGCAGAAATATTAAACTGTGTTGTCCAATGCAAAGTTTTGTCAATATTGACTGTTGTTACAGTAAATTCCATCCCTTCATTTGTGACTTCACCCAGATTGCCAAGAATAGATCCAAATCCAGTGGTATAAGGCAAAGCCTCATTTAGCAAAAGATTATTGGTGACATTATAGTAATAGTCAAAAACAAATTGAATTCGACCTGATAAGAATGCTAAATCAGCACCAACATCAAATTCGGTATTTTGTTCCCATCCCAAATTAGGATTACCCAATGTTGCAGGACCGACACCAGGTACACCATTGTAGGCCGTAGTGGCTCCCCATGTTGCGAGATACTGAAAATTTCCAATTCGCTCATTCCCAGTAAGTCCGTAACTAGCTCTTAGTTTTAAATCATCCAACCATGAAATGCCACTTAAAAAATCCTCTTCTGTCATTCTCCAGCCAACGGAGAAGGCTGGAAAAAAACCGTATTTTCGATCTTCTCCAAAACGTGAAGATCCATCGTAACGCGCTGAAATCTTGGCCAGATACTTACTTTTATATTTATAATTTAATTCTCCAAAAAACGAGATTAATCCACTGTTATCCAGATATGATGAGCCATCCAATATCAATCCTGAAGAAGTGAGATAAGTAAAATCATCACTCGGAAATAAGATCCCGGTTGTTGAACCACTTCGATATGTCCTGCTGATGAATTCTGTGCCAACTAATCCGCTTATATCATGAACATCACCAATCGATGTACTATACGTTAAAACATTATTATTTAGTAGCGTTGAATATTCCGTTGTGCTGTATACTCCATAACCTTGTCGTTGCACACTTTCAAGCCATCCACCTATCGCTGTTGTGGTCGGTTCGAATTGATCTTCAATAGTTGATGTATAGTCAGCATTAAATTTGGATATAAAAAACAGGTTAGGGATGATTTCATATTTAGCATAAATACCACCAAGCATTTTTGTTGCGTATGTATCAAATCTTGGTTCAATTGCCTGACCAACAGGATTGAAATTTGGTATTTCTGCATAACCTGCATCTCCGGGTACAATTAGTTTTCCATTTTCATCATATGGCTCATAATAAGGTAAACTAGTAATGGCTGCATTATATACACCATCGAGGAAATTGTCGCCTTTTACCCTGTTATTTTTTGTTCTGCCTAAATTTAAATTTAATCCAAATGATAGCCTGTTTGTAGCCTTATGATCAATATTCGTTGCAAAGGTGGCCCGGCTGAATTTATTATTGAGCATAACACCTTCTTCGTCTCGATAAGCGGCGCTTAAGTAAAATTGTGTTTTCTCAGATCCGCCTCGCGTTGAGAGTTGATATTGCTGTACAATGGCCTGGCGCATGACTTCATCCTGCCAATTGGTATTGACACCATCAGTTACACCTGGAATGCCAGCATCATTTGGGTCTTCGCCAGCATTGAAAAGCGCTTCACGCTGAAGTTGTAACAATTGACTAGCATCAAGTACATCTACGGAATTGGTAGGATTGATAATTCCTCTTTGAATATCAATATCAAAAGTAGTAGGTGTGTCTATTTTCCCCCTTTTTGTAGTGATGATAACAACGCCATTCGCGGCTCTGGATCCATATATGGCTTTTGCCGAGGCATCTTTGAGTATTTCCATGGATTCTATATCGTTGGGATTGATGGTTGATAAGGCGTTGTCATTTTGACCTCCAAAGCTTCTAGTGGATAAGCCGCCATCGCGTATAGGAATTCCATCTACGATGTATAATGGTTGATTGGCACTTGAAATAGATGAATTGCCACGAATACGTACCATGATACCGCCACCAGGAGTTCCTGAAGATTGTGTTACAGACACGCCTGATACTTGTCCCTGTAGCGCCTGATCCAGTCCAATAATAGGCATATCCTGAACTACTTTAGGATCTATAGAGGATATGGATCCAATTACATCTGCTTTTTTTTGAGAACTATACCCTGTAACGACAATTTCTTCCAGCTGTTTTGTATCTTCCTTTAGTACAACATCGATAATATTCCGATTGTTAATAGGCTCTTCAATAGTTAAAAATCCGATATAAGAAAATACAATAAATTGAGCATCTGAGGGTATAGAGATACTATATTTTCCATCAAATTCTGAGATGGTACCGATCGTTGTGTTTTTAATGAAAATATTAACGCCAGGTAAGGCATCTCCTCTTTCTCCGGTCACTGTACCGGTTATCGTGATTTCCTCTACCTGAGCAACAAGTTGCAAAGTGGCAAACGTACATAGAAATAATAAAAGTAGAATTCTATTCATTCAAGCACTTCTAGCGTAGTTAACAATAATCAACCTGAAATTAATTAAATGGTTAAATATTTTCTGCAATATAATTTTTATTGAATATAAATCTTTATTCGAATACCATTAAAAAACCATATACACCTATAAATATTTATTATACAAAATAACATGAATTGTCCTTTTATTGACAAACATGCCACTTGTCACCAGTATTCATTTGCACATATAATTTTTATGGATTTTAAATTATTTTAAAACTAGCTTAAAATAAAATTGATCATTTATGCAACCTCCTGTGTTGGACAAGCATCTTTAGTTGAAATTCGTTTTTAATTAAATAAATAATAGTGATGAAATTTTCCATAAAACAAATTGTTATGTCAGCTTCAGTATTGCTGCTATTGGCTTTGCCACTTTTTGCTGTAGAATCCATTGCAAAAAAAGTAAATGACGACCCTTATCTTACCAAAACATTTAATCTCACATCTGGTGAACTATATGTTCGCACTTCTGGGGGATCAATTCGTGTTGAAGGGAGTAATTCAAGTCAGGTAAAAGTAGAAATGTATGTGAAGTCAAATAAATTTAGCGACTCAAAAATCAAGGAAATGCTTGAGGAGGACTATGAGATCAAAATTGAAAAAAACGGATCTCGAATAGAAGCAGTTGCAGAAAGAACAAGTAAAAGCTGGTCCTGGAATGGCATCAGCATTTCATTTGTTGTGTACACGCCTAAGGATTTTGCGTGTGAGTTAAATACAAGCGG